>NZ_JBALPC010000051.1:23109-52124 GCF_036965225.1 Bacillus sp. JJ1474
AAAGCTTCACTTTTGGTCGTGCGGTGTGTCGCTGACGAAGTTTTCCTTGTCCTGTCGCAATGTCGACACTAGTACGTCCTGTACCTTGGGGCTAGGCGCTGGAGCTACAGAAGATAAGCTATAGGAGACGGGGTTGTACAATGAAGAAATTTAAAAAGCTTTTGATCTTTCCGTTGATTGCTGCACTTTTAACCGGATTGATTCCGCAGAAGGCAGAAGCTTCTGTTTCTGTAAGTGCGCGCAGTGCTATTGTGATGGAGCAGGGATCTGGAAGAATATTATTTGAAAAAGATGCGTTTACGCCAAGAAGAATAGCCAGCATCACCAAAATTATGACTGCCATATTGGCCATAGAATCTGGAAAAATGGACGAGATGGTGAAGGTTAGCGAGAAAGCAGTTAGAGCAGAAGGATCTTCCATTTATTTAATACCAGGTGAGAAAATAAAATTGGAGGATTTAGTATATGGATTGATGCTCCGTTCAGGGAATGATGCGGCAGTAGCCATTGCTGAACATATTGGGGGGAGCCTT
Organism: Bacillus sp. JJ1474; assembly: GCF_036965225.1. Lineage (NCBI taxonomy): Bacteria > Bacillati > Bacillota > Bacilli > Caryophanales > Bacillaceae > Bacillus > Bacillus sp. JJ1474. The sequence continues at coordinate 23,643 of NZ_JBALPC010000051.1, forward strand.
GACGGCTTTGTTTTTTTAATGAATCAAAAAGCAAAAGAAATTGGAATGGAGAATACCCATTTTGAGAATCCCCATGGACTTGACGATCATGAAAATCACTTTTCAACAGCGTATGATATGGCGCTATTAACCCGTTATGCCATGAATAATAAAGAATATGGAAAAATTTCAGGAACAAAGGTTTATAAAACACCGCATCCTAATGAAGGCTGGGATCGAAAATGGACGAATAAAAATCGTTTACTTTCAGATTATGAATATAGTACAGGCGGAAAAACCGGATTTACAAAGCGGGCAAAACGAACATTAGTCACTACCGCTTCCAAGGGAGGGCTTGATTTAATCGCCGTAACGTTAAATGCAACTGGACAAACTGACTGGAATGATCATATCCAAATGTATGAAATGGGTTTTAAGACATACAGTTTAGCTGAGGTTTTGCCAAAGGGTGTGATTAAGGATATAAAGGATAGGTTTTATAAAAAGAAAGTGTTTTTGGAGACTGGCTTTGATTATCCAATTACAAATAAAGAGAAAGACCTTTTCGAGATTAAATATAAAATGATGAAGCCTGACAGGAAGTGGGAGGATGGAGAGAACATTCCTAAAATTGTTGGAAAGGCGATTGTTTATTTTGATAACCGTCAAATAAAAACACTGCCTATATATTTTAAACAGGAAAAAGCAAATGAGAAGGATTCCTTCTTTGGCATTTTTAGAAATATTTTTATTTCAATCGTTGGTGTGAAAACGGATGATTAATATTATTTGGGCGTTGATGGCGCTAATCGGCATTATTTTTGCAATGGTCAATGGGACGATGAATGAAGTGAATGAGGCGGTTTTCAAAGGAGCAGCAGAAGCTGTTACACTTTGTATTGGTTTAATTAGTATTCTCGTATTCTGGTTAGGCATGATGAAAATTGCGGAGGATTCGGGGCTATTGAATAAACTATCGCAAGCTTTTAAACCGATTGTTAAACGGCTCTTTCCTGAAGTACCTACAAATCATCCAGCAATGGGGTATATTCTGTCGAATATGATGGCAAATATGTTTGGGTTAGGTAATGCAGCCACACCACTTGGGATTAAGGCGATGGAAGAATTAAAAAACTTAAATGGCGGAAAAAACGAAGCAACCCGCTCAATGATCACTTTCCTTGCTGTTAATACTTCAAGCATTACGCTTATTCCAACGATGGTTATTGCCATACGGATGAAATATGAATCGGTTTCACCTACAGAAATTGTTGGTCCTACATTAATTGCATCCATTAGCTCGGCTATCGGAGCTATCTTAATTGATAGGTATTTCTATTATCGAAGAACAAGAAAAGGATGAAGCTGCATGCAAATTGTATCTGTTATCTCTTTATGGTTTATTCCCGTCCTAATTGGTTTCATATTATTATATGGGACTATTAAGCGTGTTCCCACTTATGAAAGCTTTGTAGAAGGGGGAAAAGAGGGAATAAAAATTGCTGTATCCATCATACCTTTTCTTGTTGGCATGCTTGTTGCGATCTCCATCTTTCGTGCATCAGGAGCATTAGAATATTTCGTGGAGTTAATGAGGCCAGCACTTGAAGCAATTGGGGTTCCCCCCGAAATCTTTCCGCTTGCCATCATCCGCCCGATTTCAGGGTCTGCTGCACTTGGCATGACAACTGATCTCATCGCTGCCAACGGACCTGATTCCTTTATTGGCCGTCTTGCTTCCGTCCTTCAAGGAAGTACAGATACTACCTTTTATGTTTTAACCGTTTATTTTGGGGCAGTTGGAATTAAAAAAATGGGAGATGCCTTAAAGGTTGGACTATTGGCAGATTTAGTCGGAATTATTGCAGCTATTATCGTTGTGACACTCGTATTCGGTATTTAATTAGTTTCGTACGAAGATACCCTCCAATGGGGTATCTTTTTTTCTGCTAAAAATCCCTTACTTTGAAAAAAGCTTGATTTATGTCATAATTCAAAAGGACAGATTTAGGTAAAATCCTTATATGAAAGCATTTTAAGTTGGGGTGACATAATATGGAAAGATTACAAAAAGTGATAGCGCATGCCGGTTTTGCATCAAGAAGAAAGGCTGAGCAGCTAATCGTAGAAGGACATGTTAAGGTAAATGGGAAAATAGTGAAGGAACTGGGTGTCAAAGTTTCTTCTTCTGATCGTGTGGAAGTAAACGGAATTCCGATTGAACGGGAAGAGCCGGTTTATTTTCTCCTTTATAAACCAAGGGGAGTTATTTCCAGTGTTCAAGATGATAAAGGAAGAAAAGTTGTGACAGATTATTTAGCAAATATTGAACAAAGAATTTATCCAGTTGGGCGATTAGATTTTGATACTTCTGGACTTCTTTTGCTTACTAATGATGGTGAATTTGCAAACCTGCTCATGCATCCTAAGAGCGAAGTAGAGAAGGTATATATTGCGAAAGTAAAAGGAATCCCTTCGCGAGAAAAGACAAGAAGTCTTGAGAAAGGCATTAAATTAGAAGATGGGATGACAGCACCTGCAAGTGTAAAAATGATATCGATGGATAAGAAGAAACAAACATCTATTATCGAACTTACAATCCATGAAGGACGAAATCGCCAAGTTAGAAGAATGCTTGAAGCGATTGGTCACCCGGTAATAAAATTAAAACGCGAAAGATATGGATTTCTTACTCTTCATGGGTTAAAAGCAGGGGAAGCCAGAGAATTAACAGCTCATGAAGTGAAACAACTCCGTGTACTTGCCCAAGCTAAATAGCTAATAAGTAAAATTTCATAGAATAGTCACACTTCCTTCATATTGTAAACATTATCATAATGGTGATAAATGCTATAATCAATATGAGCTTTTCTGTTATTCTTGTTGGTTTAAAAAAGAAAAAATGGAATGCACGATGCTTTATAAGTGTTTCATGAATAGTGCTTTAAAAAGGAGAAATTTAAATGAAAAAAAAGCGTTTAGTAATAAGGACAATCATATTACTTATATTAGGCGCCGCCGTTGCTTACACTTTATATGCAAATTTTACGAAGGATGATGTGAAGAAAGTAGCAATTGGTAAAAAAGCACCTGATTTTGTTCTTATGGATATGAACGGTGAAAAACATCGTTTGTCTGATTATGAAGGTCAAGGGGTCTTTTTAAATTTCTGGGGTACTTGGTGTAAGCCATGTGAACGTGAGATGCCATATATGGAAAATCAATATAAGGAATTTAAAGACAATGGCGTAACGATTCTAGCTGTCAATGTAGGTGAATCGGATCTGGCTGTTCAAAAATTTGCAGATAAACATAACTTAACTTTTCCTATATTAAAAGATACGGATGGACAAGTGCAAACCGCATACAAAATAAGTCCTCTTCCTGCAACTTATATGATAGATAAGGATGGAAAAGTCGTTAAATATCATACAGGCGAGCTAACAGAAGACATGATTAGAGATATGATGGAGCAGGTTAAACCATAAGATATAGGGAGTTTTTAAAAATGAAAGACGTAAAATGTGAATGCGGACACGTAAACCCACATGGAACAATTCTTTGTGAAGCTTGCGGCAGAATTTTAGAAGAGCATGAGAAAGAAAAAAAGCTTGTAGATATGCGCTATGAGGGAAGTGCGCGCCGGTCGCAAACGTACAACAAAACGATGGTAGATAAAATATGGAATTTCTTTTCATCCGTTAAGGTGGGTGTGTGGCTAATTGTTATTACATTAGTAGCATCTGCACTAGGGACTATTTTTCCCCAGGAAATGTACATACCTCCTGTAATGCCGGCTGCCGAGTATTATCAAGAACAATATGGATGGCTTGGAAAATTATATTATGATCTAGGATTTCATAATCTTTATAGCTCTTGGTGGTATTTATTGCTTATCGCTTCAATCGGAATATCACTCATCATTTGTAGTTTAGACCGGGTAGTTCCGCTTTATCGTGCTTTAAAGGTCCAGCGCGTAACGAGACATGAAGGATTCTTAAAGCGTCAGCGTCTGTTTGGACGATCTGAAGTGAAAAACTTTGAAGAATCCTATGAATCAGTTAAAGAGAAATTAAGAGCCAAACGGTACAATATTCGTGAAGAAGATGGCAATTTACTTGCTGAAAAAGGCCGTTTTTCAAGATGGGGCCCTTATGTTAACCATATTGGCTTAATTATTTTCCTAATTGGCGGGATGCTTCGCTTTGTCCCAGGTATGTATGTTGACAAGGTCCTCTGGCTCCGGGAAGGGGAAACGAAAGTAATTCCGGAAACGCACGGAGAATATTACTTGAAAAATGATCGTTTCATCCTCGAAGTTTATGACAAAGATAAAGATAAAGAGGTTTTTAGTGATGCGCTTGAAAGGACAGGAATGGTCGCTAAAAATTTCCAGTCAAATGTAACCCTATACAAAAAGAAAGGGGATGCCATTGCTGGGGAAAAGCCTGAGCTTGAAAAGGTAAAGGATTACGAGATTCGTGTAAACGAACCATTAAAGTTTGAAAGCTTTGCCTTGTATCAGGTTGAATATAAACTTGATGAATTAAACAAAATGACTTTTGCACTTGCTAATAAACAAACGAAAGAAGAGTACGGAAATCTTACCGTAGATTTATTTGATCCAAAGGATAAATATGATTTAGGAAATGGATATTCTGTTGAAGTCATGAGTTATTTCCCAGACTTTGAATTTGATAAAAGCGGGGAACCCATAACAAAGTCAAGAATTCCTAACAATCCTGCCTTCGTGTTTAACATGATTACCCCAGACAAGCCAGAAGGAGAAGTCAGTTTTGTTGCCATCCGCCAGACGATTGAGCCATTTGGAGACAATCAATATAAATTAGCATTTAAGGGCGTCGAAACAAAAAATGTTACAGCCTTAACTGTGCGAAAAGATTTAACATTATGGATCATTGCTTTAGGTGGTTTGATTTTCATGATCGGGGTTGCACAAGGCTCTTACTGGACCCATCGTCGGATTTGGATTCGCCGTGTAAATGACGAGGTTTGGGTTGCAGGTCATACAAATAAAAACTGGCATGGACTTAAAAGAGAAATCGGTGCAGTATTAGAAGATACTGGAATAAAAGAACCAGAAGATCAAACAGAAAACGAAAAAACAGTATGAGGAGGGAACCATTTAGGTGGCAAATTTAAGTGGTAATTTATTATATATAGCCTTTATTCTTTATATTATCGCAACTGTGCTATTTGCTGGCTCAATAAAGGATAAGAGGAATCAGAAGAAAGGGCCGAACAGATGGGCACAGCTTGGACTGCTGGTAAGTATAATCGGCTTTATTGCTCATTTAGGCTATTTTATTACTCGTTGGATTGCAGCTGGACACGCACCAGTAAGTAATATGTTTGAATTTATTACATTCTTTGGACTGGCTTTAGTTGGTGCATTTATCATTATTTATTATATTTACAAAACCCCTTTATTGGGATTATTTACGATGCCTGTTGCTTTGCTGCTTATTGCTTATGCAAGCATGTTCCCGAGAGATATTTCCCCACTGATTCCTGCCTTGCAAAGTGATTGGCTTTATATTCACGTTACAACGACAGCAGTGGGTCAGGCGGTATTGTCGATCAGTTTTGTAGCAGGAATTCTATATTTAGTGAAATCTGTCGATCAATCTAAATCTAGTAAACGTACTTTTTGGCTAGAAGCAGTCATGTTTGGATTAATCTGTACGCTTGGTTATATTATTATTTCAATCAGCTTCTCTTCAATGGATTACAAAGCTGAATTTAATTGGATCAATAAAGAAGAACAGAATGCTACATTTGAGTATACGATGCCTGCTTTAATAGGTCCTCATGAAGGAGAATTAGTTACTGCTGGAAAGTTTGAGCCAATTATAGAAGTTCCGGCTATTATTAATGCCAAAAAATTGAATACGGTAATTTGGTCATTCGGAGCGGGTATCATTCTATATTTATTATTTAGGCTCGTGCTTCGGAAACGTATTGCAGCCGCATTACAGCCGATCGTAAGGAAAATCAATCTTGATTTAGTCGATGAAATTGGGTATCGCTCTGTATTAATTGGATTTCCAATATTCTCGCTAGGCGGTTTAGTTTTTGCGATGATCTGGGCGCAAATAGCGTGGACCCGCTTTTGGGGGTGGGATCCGAAGGAAGTATGGGCACTTATTACATTCCTTTTCTATGCAGCCTTTCTTCATCTCCGGTTATCTAAAGGCTGGCACGGTGAAAAATCTGCATGGCTTGCCGTAATCGGTTTTGTCATTATTATGTTTAATTTGGTGGCAGTTAATCTAGTAATTGCTGGTTTGCATTCATACGCAGGATCTTAAATCTGGTCATCATGTTTATAACAGATAGTTCTTTAGTTTAAGCTAAAAAGCCTTCACTTTGTGGAGGCTTATTTCAAAAAGTTCTATTCATTAGCGGAAATACAAAGGGGGAAATGCGATTATGGAAAAAGACGTAAGAATTTTAGTCGTTGATGATGAGGAGAGAATTCGACGTTTATTAAAAATGTACTTGGAAAGAGAAAACTTTATTATTGATGAAGCGGGAGATGGAAACGAGGCATTAACAAAAGCTCTTGAAAATGATTATGATATCATCCTGCTTGATTTGATGATGCCTGGTAAAGATGGGATTGAAGTTTGTAAGGAATTAAGGGAAAAGAAAGCTACGCCTATTATCATGCTGACTGCAAAAGGTGAGGAAGTAAATAGAGTACAAGGCTTTGAAGCAGGTACTGATGATTATATTGTTAAGCCATTCAGCCCAAGAGAAGTAGTCTTACGAGTTAAAGCGCTATTGCGCCGAGCTTCTAAAACAACCTATATACAAACAGAAGCAGCAGCGAAAGATATTATTGTCTTTTCTCACTTAACGATTGATCATGATGCACACAGAGTGCTTGCAGATGGGAAAGAGGTAAGTCTGACACCTAAAGAATATGAATTACTTTATTTCCTTGCAAAATCACCTGATAAAGTCTTTGATCGTGAACAATTACTTAAGGAAGTGTGGCATTACGAGTTTTTTGGGGACTTGCGAACTGTTGACACGCATGTTAAGCGTTTACGCGAAAAGCTAAATAAAGTTTCTGAGCAAGCTGCAAAAATGATTGTAACTGTTTGGGGTGTAGGCTATAAGTTCGAGGTTATTAATGAATGATGCTCTGGCGAAGTGTTGTAGGTAAACTTTGGTTTACAATTCTATTCCTAGTTTCTTTAGTACTCTTTATTTTAACTATTATGCTATTAGAATTTTTCGAAAACTATCATATCAATGAAATGGAAAGAGGGCTTACGAATACTGCCCAAAAAATTTCCCGTATATTAGATGAACATGATCGAGATGTCGGCCTCGAGATTTCGTGGGAATTAGTGGATGACGTCACTGAGGTAGTTATAGTGACAAATCCAAACGAATATTATTACTCACCAAATGAAAATCAAGGCTTTAAGCTTCCTATCACATATCTTACAAAGGATGCCGAGCTAGAAAAGGTTATTACTGATCATAAAACTGTCAAGAAAATGTCTGCCTTTGATGGGGATAAGGAGAAAAACAATGATGATTCCCGAATATTAATAGTCGGCGTTCCACTAAAGGAATCTACTAGTAAAAATGGGGCCGTTTATATTTATCAATCGCTCGAGGTTATGGAGGAAACAACGCGCACAACGACGAAATTTATTTTCCTTGCCGCTGGTGTTGCCATCATTTTAACGACCATTTTTGCGTTTTTCTTATCAACACGAATTACTGCTCCTCTTCGGAAAATGCGTGAAGCAGCATTTGAGGTTGCCAGGGGGAAGTTTGATACTAAGGTACCTTTCCCGTCACAGGACGAAATTGGCGAATTGGCTATTGCTTTTAATCAAATGGGGAAGCAGCTCAAATTTAATATGGATGCCCTTAAACAGGAAAAAGAACAGCTTGCAAGTATTCTAAGTGGAATGGCTGACGGAGTTATTACATTTGATCGAGATGGAACTATTTTAATTACAAATCCTCCTGCCGATCGTTTTTTGCATAACTGGTATTACGAACAGGATGAGGAGAATAAAGATACTCAAGCAGTACCATCTAAAGTAATGGAGCTTTTCCAGCTCGCAGTAAGTACAGAGAAAGAGCAGGTTGGTGAAATATCTATTCAGGGCCGTTTCTGGGTAATGATTGTTAGTCCATTATATAATGAAAAATATATTCGTGGTGCTGTTGCTGTTATTAGGGATATGACTGAAGAAAGGCAGCTTGATAAGCTAAGACAGGATTTCATTGCAAATGTTTCACATGAACTTCGAACACCGATTGCCATGATGCAGGGATATAGTGAAGCGATAGTAGATGATATTGCCAGTACAGATGAAGAAAAGAAAGAGATGGCAAGTGTTATTTATGATGAGTCATTAAGAATGGGCCGCTTAGTGAATGAGCTCTTAGATCTTGCAAGAATGGAAGCTGGACATATCCAACTAACAATGGAGGAAATCGAGGTTAAACCATTTCTGCAGAAGGTTGTTCGTAAGTTCCAAGGATTAGCTAAGGAACAGGAAATACACCTTGATTTACAGCTCAGTGAACAGTCTGGCTCATTAAGGTTTGATCCAGACGGAATAGAGCAAGTATTAACCAACTTAATTGATAATGGAATTCGGCATACCCCAAATATGGGCAAGGTAATCGTTTCTGAGCGGAATGATGAACGTGGCCTTTATATTGAAGTGGAAGATTCCGGATCAGGCATTCCTGAAGAGGATTTGCCTTTCGTCTTTGAACGTTTCTATAAAGCAGATAAAGCAAGAACGAGAGGACGATCTGGAACGGGTCTTGGACTTGCCATTGCGAAAAATATTATTCATGCACATAAAGGTCAAATATCTGTTCAAAGTAAAATTGGTCAAGGTACGACATTTTCTCTATTTATCCCTCGAAATATAGATTAATATAGAAAAATATGCCGATTGTTCTTGATACACGGGAAACATTTAGAGCGATTTAATTAAATATGTTTTATTTTCTATGTTGGAAGGATTTACATAAAAATCCTTCCTTTTTTTATCAAATTAAAAGATAATAGGGCGAGAGGATATGTTTTTAGGTTTGTAACCTTTTCTAGAATTATTACGACTATTAAATTAAACGGGGAGGGAAACGAATGGACTCCGTTTTTGATGAATTATATAGAAAATATCATCATGACGTTTTTCAATTTCTTTTTTATATGGTGAAAAACAGGGAACTTGCCGAGGACCTTGTCCAAGAGGTTTATATTAGAGTTCTAAAATCATATGAAAAATTTGAAGGAAAAAGCAGTGAAAAAACTTGGTTATTTTCCATTGCAAGAAATGTGGCAATTGATTCTTTCCGCAAACAAAAGGGATGGAAGCAGCGGCTTCTAGAGAAATTCGATTGGTCCACACAACAAGTAAAAGATGAATACCCCATTCCAGAAGAAATTATTGTCCAAAATGAAGAAATTCAATATATTTACAAATGCCTTGACCATTGTACAGTAGATCAAAGAATGATCATTGTTATGAGGTATATTCATGAACTTTCCATTACTGAGTCCGCTGAAGCACTCGGATGGACAGAAAGTAAAGTAAAAACAACTCAGCATCGGGCGTTGAAGGTATTAAAGACTTATATGGACGAAATTAAAAGAAAGGAGGGAACCGTAGAAAATGAAAAAATCAGAATGGACTGAGGAACAGCTTGAAGAATTATTAGGCAATATGCCAAAAATTAAGGATGATCGGGATCCTAGAGAAATCTATCATCTTGTCGCAATCAAATTGCAAAAGCGAAAACAAAAAATGTGGATTATGCCTAGTATTGCAACAGCAGGAGCTTTCCTTCTATTTTTCATCCTAGTTCCCAACCTTTTCAATTGGCAAGGCTTTGAAGAGAAATCAATGGAATCAGCGGATAAATCTTCATCTGCATCCGAAATAATGATGGAAAAAAAGAGTCTGGGTGACAATCAAGATCAGCTTGCAGATTCAAAGGAAAATGAAGCCCCTATTGAAATGGCAAAACAGGAAGAAGAGAAACAAATGGGGATCACTTCGATAGAAGTGGAGGACGAGACAACTGCTGTATATGAGGAGGATATGATTGATAAGGAAGTGCTAACATATGGTGTTCCAAATCAGGATGTTTCATTTATTGTTCCTATTAGCCTCATTGTTCCTAAAGATGACCAAAAGTCAAAATTTGATTTATATGTAGAAAATATGTCGAATTTGGCTGAAGAAAAATGGGGATTAACGGAATATTACCCTTTACAAGCCGGTTTGATTTTTGATGAAGAAAATAAAATTTTGACACTAAATGTTCCAGCTGACCATTCATATGGCATGTCTTCGAATACAGAATGGCAATTAAACCAAGTTATGAATCATATAATGGCTTCATTTGATATTAAGAAAGTTAATTTGACGACTGAAGGAAATCCGGGCATTGAATTTGGCCATCTCGGTAAAATAGATGAATTTGTATCGAAAGAGCAATCAAGCGATGACGCTTATTATTTTTATTTTCCAAGCAATGTTGAAACAAAGCCATTTATTGTCCCTTTTAAATTTACTGAAAAACAGGGCACAATCCAAGAAGCCTTTTCGATAATGAGAAATAATCAGGCGGGGGAAAAATTGATAGCATCCATTCCTGAAACGATCCAATTCGAAACGGAAGAAAATCCAAAAGAAGGAAAGCTCATTATCAAATTTGAAAAGGGATCACAATTAAATAATGATGAGGCAACTCTTCATACTATTGAAGCAATTTTATTAACAGCGAAAGAGTTTAATTATGAATTTGTTAAGCTTGAAAATGCAAATATCGACAGAATTGGAATATTTGATCTAAATCAAGACATTAAGGTTCCTGTTGTACCTAACAAGCGAATAATTTCCAATCAGAACTAGAGACGAGCCATTTGGCCCGTCTTTCTTTTTGCGATCATAAAGGGTTGGCTTATTATATTCAATATGTTTAGCCTGTTTTTCATAGATAGATTAATCAATTTTGCTTTGTTTTGTTCTAAACTAACTTCTGCTTACATACTGTGGATATTGGACAAAAACTTATTAGGATTAACAGGAGGATAAAATGCGGGATTATTTAAGAAGATTTATGATTGCTGGAATCATGGGGATATTTATTAGTTTGTTATTTTTAGGGGGAAGCTTGTACAAGCTTTAAGGAGGAAAAAAGATCAGAAATTTAATTCCTTCCCAATTCGTTAGTTTTCAAGTATAATAAAAACTGTAACAAATAAATACGGTCTATCTTCGGGGCAGGGTGAAATTCCCGACCGGCGGTGATGAGATTTTTCTCTAAGCCCGCGAGCCTTTATGGCTGAAGCAAATTATCGGAAATAGCTGAAAAAAGTTGTCATTTGGCAACTATCATTCTATTTCTTGGTGAACGCTTTAAGCTTTGGCAGGATTTGGTGCGATTCCAAAGCCGACAGTACAGTCTGGATGGGAGAAGATGGAGGTTCTGCAGACGTTCAAAAATTGCAGGAATGATGAACGTTTATTTAGTGAGCCTTTTAAATCTCCCTCAAGTATATTACTTGAGGGTTTTATTTATGATGGCTACATGATCTGCTGAACCTTTCTTCTTTAGGAGAGATAGTCCTAACAAGGAGAGAGGAACATGAAAAGATTTTCAGTAAAAGCTTTAGTTTCGATTGGGATGTTGAGCAGTATATCATATGTATTAATGCTGCTAAACTTCCCGCTACCGCCATTTCCACAATTTCTAATGATTGACTTTAGCGATATTCCTGCATTAATTGCCGCGTTAATCTTTGGTCCGCTGGCTGGCATCTTAGTTGAATTATTTAAAAATATTTTGGATTACTTTATGACAGGGAGCGCAACTGGTGTTCCAGTTGGTCATATTTCTAACTTTATTGCGGGCATCCTGTTTGTATTGCCAACATACTATGTTTACAACAAATTAAAAACGAGAAAGGGCATGACATTTGGATTAATTATTGGTACGGCTATAATGGCTGTAATGATGAGTATTTTAAATTACTTCATCATCCTGCCTGCCTATACATTTTTCTTAAATATGCCAGCTATGTCTGCTCCAGAAATGCGTACAATGATCGTAACAGGCATTTTACCGTTTAATATTATAAAAGGATTAATTATAACCATTGTATTTATGCTAATTTTTGCACGTATGAGTGCATGGATTAGCAAACAAGGTTCCTATAATAGCGCAGCTTAATAGAAAAGCGGAAGCGCCTTCGGAACAATCAAATTACGGATTGTTCCTGCGATGATTATTCTAAGGAGCTTTCCTTAGTGTCCAGGGGCGACAAGCATAAGACGAGCTGGCAGAAAGGTTGTATTTTAACCTTTTTGTCGGATTGGCTTATGACCTCGAGCCCCTAGGCGCTGAAGCTAGACAGTTTTCAAAAGCAACGGGCAACCGTTGCTTTTTCTATTGGTCTCTTGAATCGTTCCAAATACTATAAAATATGCAGTTTATAATTGAAATGAAAAAGCTCCCTTCATAAAGAAAGGGAGCGGTAATCAAAGCGAACCTTTATTGATTCTATTCGAATTTAAGTGCGTCGCCATCAAATGAATCGTCTGCAACTTTAATTGAATCAGTTGGACAGCCTTCGAAAGCGTCCATCATATCATCAATTAATACATCTGGAATTTCAACAATTCCTTGGTTATCATCTAGAGTAACGAATGCAATGCCTTCGTCATCGTAATCATAAATATCTGGTGCTGCTGCTCCGCATGCTCCACATGCGATGCAAGTTTCCTTGTCAACAATCGTATACTTTGCCATGAAAAATTACCTCCCAAGATTATAACAAAATTATATGAACATTTTCCTTTGTGAAGATGGAAAGACATCCCTCATCCCCTATTGTAAAACTGAATGGCAAACATTTCAATAGTAAAAGTATTGAGAATGCTTATCATAATAAGGTTCTAACAATAATCAGAATTATAGAGGCTCATATTTTCTATTCATGATAAGATATAGAAGATGATTAATTGTTAGTATGTCCCAAAAAGTAATATAAATGGTGTGATCTTATGAAGGATTCATATTTGAATTTGATAGTTTTATATTGTTTACACAAAATTGATGGTCAGCGATCCATATATTCAATCTTACATCTTCTGAAAGGGAAAAAATCTGCCCAAACGATTCAAGATGCTCATTTTTTCCAATTAACGAACCTCTTCAATTCTTTTCCTTTTCTTGAGCGAAAAGATTTAGATCATATTGTAAGTCAAATTAAGAACAGAGGGTTCATTATCCAAATTTCCGAGCAATGCTATCGTCTATCAATAGAAGGTACACGGTTTCTGGAAGAAACATTGACGAAGCAGCCGATTCCGAGCTCCTTAAACGGTTTGAAGTTCCATCAAGTTACCGAGCTTTTTTGGGAAAGATTATCCCTCACGATACAGGTCATATCCTACTTAAAAAGCAGAGAAACAAAATATCTTCCTATCCAGCGAAAAAAAGAGGTTCACTTTTGGGTAAAGAATTTTCTGCAGCAAACGTCCTTAAACAGAGACGCATTATGCCAGAAACTATACATCGAGTTAGTCAATTGCCTTGAAAAGAATAAGGAAATAGATCCTTCTGTACTCATCATGAGATTGACTGGTTACGAAATTATTGGACTAACTCCTTTACAAGCTGCTGAACGTTTGAAAATGGAACTTGACGTATATTATGTCCAATTTAGAAGCTTGATTCATTTTATGCTGGAAACTATCCAATTAAAACCAGAAAATTACCCGCTTTTAAGCAGATTTATTTCGGAAGAATCGCTGTTAGTTTCATTGACACAGACTGCTAGAAGGACGTACTCATTATTAAAGAATGGCATGGGATTAAATGCTATTGTTCAGACTCGAAGGCTTAAGAGAAGCACGATAGAGGATCATATCGTTGAAATAGCCCTGAATAATAAGAGTTTTGAAATTACTCCTTTTGTGAGTAAGGAAAAACAGCATTTGATTTTAGAAGCCGTTAAGACAAATTCCACTAAACAATTAAAGCAAATTCGTGAATTAGTTCCAAATGCAGATTATTTCGAAATACGCTTAACATTAGCTAGAGTAGGTGAAGAAAATGAAGCTTGAAAAATTATTACAGCATCATTTTAACTATACTGCATTTAGAACAGGTCAAAAGGAAGTTATTTCTTCTATACTGGAAGGGAATCATACAATCGCTATGCTTCCTACCGGAACAGGAAAATCACTATGTTATCAATTATCTGGTTATGCATTAAATGGACAAGTGATTATCATCTCACCACTCTTATCATTAATGCAGGATCAAGCCGAACAATTAATGATGAATGGGGAGAAAAGGGTCATTGCATTTAATTCCTTTTTATCCGCAGAAGAAAAAAATCGTGCATTATCACAGTTAAATAAATATAAATTTATTTTCCTATCCCCAGAAATGCTGCGTCTTGATCATGTCATAAAGAGGCTATGTAATCTTAATATTGCTTTATTTGTCATTGATGAAGCCCATTGCATTTCGCAATGGGGGTATGATTTCAGACCTGATTATTTAAAGCTTGGCGAAGTTAGAGAAAAACTAGGAAACCCGCTGACATTAGCTTTAACTGCAACGGCAACACGAGAGGTTAAAGATGATATAATTGCGTCACTATCATGGGAAAGTTGGAAGGAATTTATTTATTCTGTTGACCGTCCTAATATTTCACTTACTGTTGAAACGATAAATTCCTTTCAAGAAAAAAAGGACAGGCTTGTTGAACTCGTCCATTCTCTAAGTGGTTCAGGGATTGTCTACTTTTCAAGCAAGAAAATGTCTGAACAAATGGCCGTATACTTAAAGGAAAGCGGAGTTTCTAATGTTGCCGCATACCATGGTGGAATGGAACAGGAGGCAAGAATATTAATTCAACAGCAATTTATTCAAGGACAATTAGATGTAATCTGTGCGACAAGTGCATTTGGAATGGGAATTAATAAAGATAATATCCGTTTTATTATACATTTTCATATGCCACTTCAGCTTGAATCCTATTTGCAGGAAATTGGGAGAGCGGGAAGGGACGGAAGGAAAAGCCTTGCCGTTTTGCTGTTTTCGCCTGGGGATGAACAGCTGCCTTACCAGCTTTCTGAAGGAGAGCTGCCGACAGTAGAGCAGATTAACTGGCTGTTTAATTGGCTAGGAGACAATCAGCATGCATTAAAGCAATTGCCAGCATATGAGGAAGAAATCAGAAGAATTTCTGGGTTAACAGACACTCAATGGCGAATTACTCGTGATTTGCTTGAGGAAGTTAGGGAGGATCAACTAGATCAATTTAGTACTCAAATAAAATCATTTATTAAAGAGCGTATTCAGGTCAAAAGGAAAAAGATTTATGAAATGTTTGTTTGGACGCAATTAACGGAATGTCGCAGAAAAAATATCTTGAAGTATTTTCAAGAAGATAACACAATAGAGATAGAGGATTGCTGCGACCTATGCGGTGTTAATTATTCAAAATTTTATACTTCTATTGAAAAAGAAGAGAAAACCAAGATCGAATCCTCTTTTAATTGGAAAGACCATTTGGGAGAAATACTTTTAAGCAGGCGAATTACATGAAAGAAAAATATACAGGAATCATTAAAGAGCTATCAGATCGAGAACTGCTTTTTCATCTATATTTAACGCAATTTATCCTATTAGCCATTTCATTTATTTTAAGTTTGATATTATTTAATCGTTTTTCTGATGTACTTAATCTTTTTAAGATTGGCGATATGAATATATTATTTATCGGCGGAACAGCTGGATTAGCAGTCGTTCTCTTGGATGTAATTCTTATGAAGCTCCTTCCGCCATCCCTATACGATGATGGGGGCTTAAATGAAAGAGTTTTTCGCAATCGTAGTGTTTTTCATATTGCTTTAATCGCTGCAATCGTTGCTTTTTGCGAGGAATTATTATTCAGAGGTATCATTCAGACTCATGTTGGACTTGTTTTTTCCAGTCTGATTTTTGCAGTTGTCCATTACCGCTATTTATTTAATTGGTTTTTGTTCTTAAATGTTGTTGTACTAAGCTTTTTTATCGGCTATATTTTCTTGATAACAAACAATTTATTCGTGACTATTTTTACACATTTTATTATTGATTTTTTACTCGGACTAATTATAAAATACCGTCATAATACAGGTTCCAAAAGCGGGAACACAGGAAGGGATGTTTCATGAACAAAGAGGGCCCATACAGGGATCAGGCTGAACGCCTTCGGAAAAAGGTTAATAGAAATTGGGATAGTGAGGAACCTATCCAAAAAAAGGAAACTTTACCGCCGAGAAGCAGGCTTCACCGGGAAAAGAGAAAGAAAAATAAATGGAAGGTCAAATACCCTGTTATTCGCCTTCTGGCATTACTGTTTATCTTACTGCCGATTACTATTTATAGTATGTATAACTATTTGCAAAAGAATGATAATGGAGGAGCTGAAAAAGCAAGCACCCAAAACGGATTTGAAACAATAGGATTTGAAGAGCAAGAACAAAAAGAAGAAAAAGGAACGATCATTGAAGAAAGAGAAGAAGATCCGGGAAACACCGATGGTAAAGTCGAAAATGAGGAAAAGGAACCCTCTATTCCTGCCTCTGAAACTCCAATAATAAGTGATTCTGAAGATAAAGGTTCTGCTAAGCCTGCTGAAACCGATGAAAACCAACAAGCGAAGGATAATCAGCAAGCGGAGCAAAAGGAAATTATTTATCATACTGTCAAACCTAATGAAAACATGTTTCGGATCGCATTGAAATACTATAATTCTCAGGACGGCATGGATATTATTAAAAAAGCAAACAACTTAAAAAATAATGAGATTCAAGCTGGTCAAGTATTGAAAATACCTAAACAATAGATTCCAAATCTCCCTATCATATAATGCTGTACAAGCTCATACATTAAGTAGAAAAGAGTGTTGTCAGGGTTTAAGGTTAGCCTTGGTGAACGGAGGGGGATTATGGAATCATCAATAAAACTGCTTGATGATCGAACAGATCAAGCTACTAGGCAGATGCTTCAAAAAGTGGTTGAAAGGAAAAAGAAATTTGACACTTTTAAGCTAAGGCATTTAATTACGATGTGGGCAACAATGTTTTCTTCCTTCATTTATCTTTTTTATATTTATAAAACGGTAATGAAGCCTTTCTCCTATTCATTTTCGGCCATGTTTTCGGTTTTCGTTAACCAATCGGCTAATCTTTATTTCCTTATATTTACATTTGGGTTATATGGCTTAATGAATTTATTGAAGGAGAAAAGAGAGAAGGCTGAGAAGGAGTACCATGCACTCAGATGCGAAATAATTGATAAAAGCAAAGATCTTTGGAAAAAGGAAGACGAGTGGAAAAACAGACATGTCGTTTTTGAAATGATGAAGGCGAATTATGATATTAATTTGTATCATGAAAATAAATAGATTGAAAAAAGAAGCTGCTTTATACATGGCCGCTTCTTTTCTCATATATTAAAATATTCTCTTCTTCCCTTGTTCATCTTTCAGAATTTCAACTGCTTCTCGGAATCTTTGCGAATGAATAATTTCCCTCTCTCTTAAGAACCGGAGACCGTCATTTAGATCTACATCATCACTCATGTTGATAATCCATTGATAAGTTGCTCTCGCTTTTTCTTCTGCGGCAATATCCTCATATAAGTCTGCTATTGGATCTCCTTTAGCTTGAATATAAGTTGCTGTAAAAGGAACCCCACCAGCATTTTCGTAATAGAGAGCATTGTCGTGGTTTGCGTAGTGAGCACCTAGGCCTGCCTCTTTCATTTGCTCTGGTGTTGCATCCTTTGTAAGCTTATATACCATCGTTGCAATCATTTCTAGATGGGCAAACTCCTCTGTACCAATATCTGTAAGGAGACCAATCACTTTATCTGGGATAGTATAACGCTGATTTAAGTACCTTAAAGCAGCTGCAAGCTCACCATCTGCTCCGCCGTATTGTTCAATTAAGAATTTAGCCAGCTTCGGGTTACATGTGCTTACTCGAACTGGATATTGCAGCTTTTTTTCATAAACCCACATAATTTTCCCGCCCTTTCATAAAAATTTTGCAATTAAGACAAATCGGTAGCTTCAGCCCCTGGGCTAAGGCGTTCTTAAACTTGCCATGGCCATGGCGAGTCATCCCAGTTCCATGGTTTGCCTGAATAACTGTGACCGAATTGCATGAGCGGACCAAATTGGCTTTCAAACAGCTTTCTAATCTTTTTTCTTTCGCTAACATAATGATTAAATTGGTTAATCGCATCTTCGTCCCCATTATGAGTATCTAGGTATAAAGTGAGTTCAACTAAGACAAAGTCAACTACCTGAAGCTGTTCTAATAATTGATAATATTCTGCAGGCATCTGTTTCATGTAGAGGCTTCCTCCTTAGCCTTCTCATACGGGCTATAATAGGGATCATAAAAAGCTTTCCAAAGAGTTCCATGTCGTAAAGCTTCCATTGGCGTAAATTGCGGTAAGTTTGGCGGCTGGAAACCCATATAAAGATGTGGGGGTGTCGAAAACGTTTTTACACGAATCGGTTCACAAGGATCAAAAGGACTGACATACGGATGGTAGGTCTTTACAGGTGTAAACATGCAATCCCTCCTTCAATTTGTATCATTCAATCTTATGACTAAATGTCTGCAATCATGTTTGATTATGAAGGTATATTAATGGCTGTTATCGAATATTTAATACATTATCGTAAATAATTCTCTGGGGTGAGTGGAATGTTTGTAAAAAGCGTTATGATTCCTAAATATTCTAGTTATACAATTAATCATGAATCAACAATTAAAGAAACCCTTGACAAATTAGAGGAGCATCAAATCGATGGATTGCCAGTTTTAAATGGTGACAACTATGTCGGAATGATTACCAGATATGGGATCTATGAAAATTACTTTAAATCTAAACAAATAAAGGAAGATTTTTTACAGAATACGAAGGCAGAAGACATCGCTACACATCAGGATCAATATCTTAAGGGGAATGAGATCTTCGAAAAAACCTTGCTAAGTTTAAAGGACTTTCCGCTATTGGCTGTTCTTGATGAGAAGCAAAGGTTTTTAGGGGTCGTAACGCGTTTTGATGTTCTTGCCCAGTTTCAATCTGCATTCGGTATGAACAAACCAGGTGTTAGAATTGCGTTTACCGCTTCTGAAACAGAAGGAAGATTAGCGAGATTATCTGAGATTGCCCGTCAGTTTCATGAACAGATCATTTCGATCGTCACATTTGACGAAACAGATAAACTAGTACGCAGGATTGTAATGAAGGTAGAAAAGAAAGACAATATAAAGAAATTCCTCGAAAAGCTTGAGGATTCAGGATTCAGAATTCTTGATGTTCATGAAGAGTAATAGTTGTCCGATTGAATAATAAATCAAAGCAATAAAGAATAATCCCCCTCATACAATTTTATGGGAGGGATTTTCTTGTTGCGTAAAACAGTTCAGCTTATTGGCGGCTTCCTTTGTGGTTTACTGTTTATTGAGTGGTTTCCAATTAGTGTTCCATCAGGGCTTACGGAAATTTTGGCTGCTTGCATTTTGAAGCCAGTTCCATTTTTTGCTTCTGCAGTTGTCTTCATTATTGGCTTTCTGACAAATGCTGAGTTGATTGGTGAAGAGGTCATCCAAACAGTTCAGTTATTTATGAAACGCAAGACAACGCTATTTAATTTATTGTTTTCTTTGTTTTTTCTGGCAGGCTTTATCACCTTATTCTTATTAGGATTTTGGCAAACAGTTGTATTTTTCTGTTTTTCTATTCTTTATGGTATTATTTCTATAGATTTCAGGGAACTTAAACTAGCAAAAGTATAGATAACAGATTGCGGGGCAGGAGCATTATGATTTTTACAATAGTTATCATTTTAGTATTAATAGGAATAGGGTTTATTGCATTTATGTATAGGGAAGCGAATGCAGATCGAGTCATATTAAATGATCTGTCCTTCAAAGAATTTCCAGCAAGCTTTGGTGAAGTCAAGATTTTTTTCATTTCTGACATACATAAGAGAGTCATCTCAGATAAAATTATTGAGGAAGTTCGTTTATTGAAACCAAATATCATTATTATTGGCGGCGACTTAGTTGAAAAAGGAGTTCCGCTTCAAAGAGTAAAAGAAAATTTAGCTAAACTAAAAACATTAGGCCCTGTTTATTTTGTATGGGGCAATAATGATTACGAAGTAAATTTTCGTGAGCTAGATACTATATTTTTGGATTTTGGCGTTAAGGTTCTTGATAATACTGCAGTATCCTTTGAATCAGAAACAGGTGATAAATTCATATTGTTAGGTGTTGACGATATGAGTAAAAAACGCGATAGACTTGATCTCGCTTTACTTGATGCGGGTCAAACAGGCTTTAGAGTTTTAGTAAGCCATAGTCCTCAAATTATGAGCAAAATAAAAAAAGAACATCAAATATCCTTAGTGTTAAGCGGTCATACACATGGAGGGCAAATACATATTTTGGGCTACAGTCCTTATGAAAAAGGGGGTATAAAAAAACGAAAGGAAACGACATTATTAATAAGTAATGGTTATGGAACAACCGCTTTGCCATTAAGATTAGGAGCAAAAGCAGAAACACATTTAATCACGTTAAATAATGGGAATTAGGGGAGGCCTATGCTTGTCTTCTTTACAGTAATGAGGTAAAGGCAAATTAAAGCGCATAAGGTAAATAACTTAGACGACTCACCATCCTTTGTTTCTGTCATACACTAAATAAAAGAGTTAGTTCACGGCAGGGGGCAGTTACATGCGCTTAGAACGTTTAAATTATAACAAAATCAAAATTTTTCTAACTCAAGATGATTTATCGGAAAGAGGGCTAACGAAAGAAGATATTTGGAAGGATTCGATGAAATGGCATCAGCTTTTCCATGATATGCTTGAAGAGGCAAGTGAAGAATTTGGGGTAGAAATTCAAGGCTCTGTTGCAGTAGAGATATTCTCCATGCAGGCACAAGGGATGATTATGATCGTAACGATGGAGGATCAGAATGATGAGGAACTGCTTCAAGATGGCTTTATAGAAATGCAGGTTATCATGGATGGCAGCGAGGAATTATTCTTTGAATTGGAAGACTTCGAAAATGTCATTCAGCTGGCAAGGCGTCTTCATATATTAAACATAACAAACACAAGCTTGTATGCTTATAATAATCATTATTATATTCATCTGAAAAACCAAAATCCGGACGATAAAAATAAACTTATAGCTATTATAGCGGAGTATGGGAATCCAGCTATTATAAGTATTCATGTGGTAGAAGAATATGGAACGGAAATAATGAAAGATCAGGCTGTGGAGAAACTTATGCATTTCTTTCGTAATTAATAGAGGAGGGAGGATCGTTTTCTCCCTTTCCAAACTAATCTGCCGTTTATTTAAAAAATGATTTTTTCCTTAATAAAACAATAGTAAAAACGGTTACATAAAATTATCAAAAAATGCGGAAAAATATTTCTACTATCTTGCATATATTAATCAAAGGTGTATACTATTGCATGGAAGCGAACAACAAATGATAGTGATTTTTAGGAGGTTTACTAATGGTAGCCAATCATGGTACTGATACTAAAAAAGAAGACAAGCTTGACGTATTAAAGTCAACGCAAACGGTTATTCATAAGGCTTTGGAAAAGCTAGGTTATTCTGATGAGGTGTTTGAATTATTAAAAGAGCCTCTTCGAATGATGACAGTTAAAATCCCAGTCCGGATGGATGATGGAACAGTTAAAGTCTTTACCGGCTACCGGGCACAGCATAATGATGCGGTTGGGCCTACAAAAGGTGGAATTCGTTTCCATCCTGGTGTTACTGAAAAGGAAGTTAAAGCTCTATCGATTTGGATGAGTTTAAAATGTGGTATTGTTGATTTGCCATATGGCGGTGGTAAGGGCGGTATTATCTGCGACCCGCGTAATATGTCATTCCGTGAATTAGAAGCTTTGAGCCGTGGATATGTACGTGCCATAAGCCAAATCGTTGGACCTACAAAAGACATTCCAGCGCCAGATGTATTTACAAATTCACAAATTATGGCATGGATGATGGACGAGTACAGCAGAATGGATGAATTTAATTCACCAGGCTTTATTACTGGAAAGCCATTAGTACTAGGTGGATCTCACGGCCGTGAGACAGCAACAGCTAAAGGGGTAACAATTTGTATTAGAGAAGCTGCTAAGAAGCGCGGCATTGAATTAGAAGGTGCTCGTGTTGTAGTTCAAGGCTTTGGTAACGCAGGAAGCTTCTTATCTAAGTTCCTTCATGACGCTGGTGCAAAAGTGATTGGTATTTCTGATGCTTACGGTGCATTACATGATCCTAATGGACTTGATATTGATTATTTATTAGACCGCCGCGATAGCTTCGGAACAGTAACTAATTTATTTAATGATACAATTACAAATAAAGAGCTTTTAGAATTAGACTGTGATATTTTAGTTCCAGCTGCAATTGAAAACCAAATTACGGATGAAAACGCACATAACATTAAAGCGAAAATTGTAGTAGAAGCAGCAAATGGGCCAACTACATTAGAGGCTACGCAAATTTTAACTGAGCGTGGAATTCTTCTCGTTCCAGATGTATTAGCGTCTGCAGGCGGTGTTACAGTTTCTTACTTCGAGTGGGTGCAAAATAACCAAGGCTACTACTGGTCAGAAGAAGAAATTGCAGAAAAGCTTGAAAAGATTTTAGTACAATCCTTTAATAATATTTATGAAACTTCACAATCCCGCCGTGTAGATATGCGTCTTGCTGCTTATATGGTTGGCGTGCGCAAAATGGCTGAGGCATCAAGATTCCGCGGCTGGGTATAAGTTCATTATTTGAATCTTAATGAAAAATCTCCTATCATATTTGATGGGAGATTTTTATTTATTGAAGGGAGAACTAAAAATGAAATGTGAAGAAGCAATTATTGTAGGGGGAGGTCCGTGTGGGTTAGCAGCTGCGATTTCTCTTCAGGAAATAAGAATGAATCCGCTTGTGATTGAAAAAGGAAATATCGTTAATGCCATTTACCATTATCCAACACATCAAACTTTTTTTAGTACTAGTGAAAAGCTGGAAATTGGCGGAGTGCCTTTTATTACAGTTGACTATAAACCAAGAAGAAACGAAGCGTTGTCCTATTATCGAGAAGTTGTTAAACGAAAAAAAATCCAAATAAATGCTTACGAAAAGGTTTTGTCGGTTACGAAACAAGAAAGCGGATTTTTAGTAATGACAGATAAGGATGAATACAGGTCGAAGAATGTAATAATTGCAACAGGCTATTATGATCATCCGAATTACATGAATGTTCCAGGTGAAGGATTGCCTAAGGTATTTCATTATTTTAAAGAAGCCCATCCGTATTTTAATAAAGATGTCATAGTAGTAGGCGGAAAAAATTCTAGTGTGGATGCTGCATTAGAATTAGTGAAAGCTGGTGCGAGAGTTACAGTTATTTATAGGGGAAGCGAATATTCACCAAGTGTAAAGCCATGGATCTTGCCTGAGTTTGATTCCCTAATCCGTAATGGGGTGATCAAAATGGAATTCAATGCGCATGTGAAGGAGATTTTAAACGATAAAGTGATTTATACAGTAATAGAAGAATGTTTTGAGATAAAAAATGATTTTGTATTTGCCATGACAGGCTACCATCCAGACCATCACTTTCTGCAAGCGATGGGCGTCCATATTGATTCCGAGACAGGAAGGCCGATATTTAATATTGAGACAATGGAAACAAATGTCGAAGGGATTTATATTGCTGGTGTCATTGCTGCTGGCAATAATGCGAATGAAATTTTTATTGAAAATGGCCGGTTTCATGGTGATTTAATTGCAAAGGCAATCGTCAATAAAGAATATAAGAAGTAAAAAAGAAATCGGCATTTTTCGCCGATTTCTTTTACATTCACCATTAAACCATGAACATCTCTTCAATTTCTTTACTGCTATTGGTGGTGGCTAAACCAACGAGCAGTTTGATTCGTGCTTTCTGACCATTTAAGCCATTGGAAAAAATGACTCCTAAATCTTTAAGTTTTTTTCCTCCGCCTTCATAACTATAAACGTCTTGGGCTATTCCATTAAAGCATCTGGATACGATGACAACAGGTATGTTTTTTTCTATAAGGGCCTTAATCCCTTCTACTGTTGCAGGCGGCAAATTCCCTTGACCTAATGCCTCAATAACTACTCCCTGATAGTTTAAGTCACGGATGGCAAACAGAAGTGTTGAATCCATCCCAGCATGTGCTTTTATTAAGGCAACGCGTGTCGATACATGATCAATGTCATAAAATTCATTGTTCGTTGGCAGATGGTGGAAAAACACGCCTCTTTTTGTCACGATTCCAATCGGTCCATATTGAGGACTTTGGAAGGTGGAAACATTACTTGTATGAGTCTTCGTAACATTCTCTGCCGTATGAATCTCATCGTTCAATACGACAAGAACTCCTTTATATTTTGCCTCTTCACATGAAGCAACTTTAATAGAAGTAATTAAATTGTAGAGGCCGTCTGCACCAATTTCATTGCTTGACCTCATAGCACCTGTTACGACAATGGGCAGAGAAGTCTGAACTGTTAAGTGCAGGAAATACGCTGTTTCCTCTAGTGTATCTGTTCCATGTGTAATTACGACTCCAGAGATTTCTTTTTTCTCTAAATAGCGATTAATTAGATCCTTCAGCATAAGCATTTCCACAGGAGTAATATGCGGGGAAGGAAGATGAAATGGCTCCTCGATAATAATGTCTGCTAGTGTAAGCAGTTCTTTCGTTTTTTCCGTAATCGGATTGCTTTCAGACGGCTTAACAGCTCCAGTAGATGCATCTTCACTCATTGAAATCGTTCCGCCTGTATGTATAACAAGAATTTTTTTCTTTTGCATATTGAATACCTCCAACTTTACAAAAATATAAAACTAATTTAGTGTAAAAAGTGTATAATTGAATGAAAGTTTACTATTTTAGAGATTTAACATATTTCTTATTCCAAAATTTGATAATCCATTTTCTTTCTTCCTTCATCATGTTACGATAAAAGTAATGGATAATGGTACAAAAATTCATTGCTAATGATGAAATTTAGCTGCATATTGGGGAAATGACCTCATTAATTTATAGAAAAGAGGACAGTACATGCTTGGTATTTTATCTGCGGGTATTGCCCCTGGATTAGCGCTATTAAGCTATTTTTATTTGAAAGATCAATATGGCTCTGAGCCGGTTTTTACAGTTTTTAGGACCTTTTTATTTGGTGCAATTCTTGTTTTCCCCATTGCGTTTATTCAATATGTTCTGGAAACAGAGTACAATATACAATCAAGCTTTATAAATGCATTTCTTTCTTCAGGGATGCTGGAAGAATTTTTTAAATGGTTTATCCTGTTTTATGCAGTCTATCAGCATGTTGATTTTGATGAACCATATGATGGTATTGTATATGGTGCATCTGTATCATTAGGGTTTGCTTCGTTGGAAAACATCTTGTATCTTATTTCCCATGGCTTAGAGCATGCGATTGGCCGAGCGCTTCTGCCTGTTTCCAGTCATGCTTTATTTGGTGTTATTATGGGCTATTATATAGGAAAAGGGAAATTTTCAGCAACCTCTAAGGCGAAATGGCTTATGCTTTCCTTCCTATTTCCTGTTATTCTTCACGGTACGTATGACTTCATCCTGATTACCCAAGAAAATTGGCTGATCATTATGTTCCCATTCATGATATTTCTTTGGTGGTTTGGATTAAGAAAGGTTAAGAAGGCCCGCGAATTAAGCGCGAAACATATAGAGAACCAGCTAAACTACTAAAAGCAACTCTTCATTCATAAATGAGGAGTTTTTTTTATTCGTCAAAAAATAACAAGGGATTTGCATAAAAAACCAGCTACTACAAAATATAGAGATAATGTCATCAAGATTTACTTTGGAGGTACGATTCATGAAAAAGAACTTTTTGTTTACTAAAGTAATTCTTATTGTCTCTATTTGTATGATTTTAGTCCCTATGAGTGGAAACGAGCAGAGGGCAACAGCTTTTACCAATCAAGTCATTCAGCAAGGAGCTGTTGGAGATGATGTAATTGAATTACAGTCAAGACTGCAATACTTAGGATTTTACAACGGAAAGATCGATGGGGTATTTGGATGGGGAACGTATTGGGCTTTAAGAAATTTTCAATATGAATTTGGACTCGAAATTGATGGGATGGCAGGAGCTGATACGAAAAACAAGCTCGTCAAGGCATCTAAATATAATCAGCAATTTGTAAAGGAGCAAATTGCCAAAGGCAATAAATTTACTCATTACGGGGGAGTAAATCTCGAATCGCAAAAAAAACCAGCAAAAAGTACGCCTGCTCCTGCAAAGAATCAAACAGCCCAAAAACCAACAGCAGCTAATATGCCTAACGGTTTTTCGCAAAATGATATTCAATTAATGGCTAATGCTGTTTATGGTGAAGCAAGAGGAGAGCCATATACAGGGCAAGTGGCAGTAGCGGCTGTTATTTTGAACCGTGTAAACAGTGCATCATTCCCGAATACCGTATCAGGCGTAATTTTTGAACCAGGAGCATTTACTGCTGTGGCAGATGGCCAGATTTGGCTTACTCCTAATGAGAGAGCAAAAGAAGCTGTTATTGATGCCATTAATGGCTGGGACCCTACAGGACAGGCACTTTATTATTTTAATCCTGATACTGCAACTAGTGCATGGATTTGGACACGTCCGCAAATTAAGCGGATTGGGAAACATATTTTTTGCAAATAAAGAGGTGAGGAATATTGATTAGAGGAATATTAATTGGCGTACTTACATTAGGTGTGGCTGGAACTGCATTTTGGGGCTATCAAGAGCATCGTGAAAAAAATGCAATCTTAATGAACGCGGAAAATAATTATCAGAATGCCTTCCACAGCTTAACGTATAATGTAGATTTACTGCATGATAAGATCGGAACAACATTGGCAATGAATTCCCGTAAATCCTTATCTCCAGCTTTGGCTGATGTTTGGAGACTTACATCAGAGGCACATACAAATGTCGGTCAGCTGCCGCTAACGTTATTGCCATTTAATAAAACAGAGGAGTTTCTTGCAAATATTGGTGATTTTAGTTACAGGACGGCTGTTAGGGATTTAGATAAGGAACCATTAACTGATAAAGAATATGAGAACCTAAAAAAATTATATTCCAACTCTGCTGAGATCCAGAAAGAATTACGGAAAGTGCAGCACTTAGTTCTCAAAAATAATCTTCGCTGGATGGATGTAGAAATGGCAATTGCTACAGGCAAAGAAAATGCTGATAATACCATTATTGACGGATTCAAAACGGTAGAAAAAACAGTCGAGGGCTACGGAGAAACGGATCTTGGCCCAACAAAAGTCAGTTTAGAGAAGGAAGCTAACAATTTTAAAAACATAAAAGGCAAGGTGATTTCACAGCAAGATGCAATCAATATTGCTAAAAAATATTCAGGTTTTAATAATGATGTTGCCGTTCAAGTGACAGAGAATGGAAAAGGCTCTGATTATGGATTTTATAGTGTATCTATTTTGAATCAGAAAACAAAACAAGAAGCCAACATGGATATTACTAAAAAAGGCGGATATCCAATCTGGTTTATTCTCTCAAGAGATATAAATAAACAAACAATAAGCTTGAATGAGGCAAGCAATCAAGCACTTAAATTTCTGAATGATAATGGATTTAATGGTTTGGAACTTTTTGAAAGTGCACAGTACAATCATACAGGAGTATTTAACTTCGTTTCAAAGCAGGATGATATTAGAATTTATCCAGACTCCATTAAAGTAAAGGTTGCATTAGATAATGGGAATATCGTTGGGTTTTCAGCAGGGAACTATTTGAAAAGCAACCACAATAGAATCATTCAGAAACCGGCCATTTCTCTTGAAAATGCTCGTTCTGATATAAATCCTCAAGTTAAAGTTATGGAAAACAGGCTTGCAGTTATTGAAAATGATTTAGGGAAAGAGGTTCTCTGTTATGAGTTCCTTGGCACACTTGGTAACGATACGTACCGGATCTTTATTAATGCAGAAAATGGGCATGAAGAACTTGTTGAAAAACTAAAAAATGCAGAACCGATTTATGAAGATGTTCTTTAAGGAAAGGTCTTAAGCCTTTCCTTTTCTTTTTGCATATAAATGTCGATGTACAAACACTAGTATACATGTCATAATAAAATGACAAGATTATCCTATTGAAAGAAAATGGACAGAGAAAGTGTGGTCAGCATGATAAAAATTGGTGATGTACTTTTTTTAGAACCGAGGTATTCGAAAAGTGTTGAGAAATACAAATGCAAAATTTTAGAAAAAGGGGACAATTCGGTATATATCGATTATCCGATAAATATGAATACGAA
>NZ_JBALPC010000052.1:0-75731 GCF_036965225.1 Bacillus sp. JJ1474
TGCTTGGACTTTTTAAACCAATTTCTTGGTGAAATGTCCATCCAGACTCTCGCCTTAATAGATTAATAACAAAACAGTCCCCGCCCCCATTTATATCCTATTTTTGCAAACCACATTTTTCACCAATTCTCCATAATTTGTATTAAAAATCACTGCCGAATTCAGAAAACTTGATGTAAGATAAAATATAGGTAATTTTTCCTATATGTTCATAAAAGATTAAATGAAATGGGGAATATTGTGAAAAAATCTATTCTTACAAGATTAATCTCGCTAGTTTCCATCGTAGTACTTATTAGCCTAGTGATCATCTCCTTTACTACGTATCAAATGACATATTTTAAGGTTAAAGAAGCAGCCGGTATTGAGTTAATTGGTTGTGCTAATATCACAACTGGTCTGCTGTCGAATGAGGATATTAATAGTTTGCATGCATTAAGTGATTCCGAGGTTAACGAACTTAATCAGAAAATTAGTTGGACGGTTGCTCATAAGCCAATTTTTGAGAACCAATCACTTCTATCACTTGACGGCACAGTCCTTGTTGCTGATCAAAATCTCCAAACTCAAGGTGTTAATGTTGGCGATAAAATTCCGATTGATCCCCGTATTCTTACACAATTAAAAGAGAAGGGAGATCCAATCTACTCTGATGTTTATGAATTTGCCGGAATAAAGCGCTTGACTGGATATGCTCCTATTTTTAAAAACCATGACCCTACTAATGAGTTAATTGCCATTAGTGCAATTGACTTTAATGCTGAGATTCTAGCAGATAGAACGTGGAGTATGGTGGCAACTACGATTATTGTCGGTGTCATTTCCCTTTTAATTGCAGGATTAATCATTATCCTATTTGTCAGAAAAACGATTCTCCCATTGAAAAAGCTAACTTCATACACAAAAAGGATTTCTGAAGGGGATTTGACCCTCGATATGCAAGACTTGAATGCCACAGGTGAAATACATGAACTATCTGAGAATTTTAATCAAATGGTAGAGAGCTTGAAGGCGAGCTTGCATCTTTCTTCGAACAGTTCTAAAGAAATCGCTGCGTCTTCTGAAGAGTTGACTGTCAATGTAATGGGAGTAACCCAAATTGTAGATGATGTTTCGAATACCCTGCAGAACGTTGCAGATTCAGTTAAGAATCAAGCTGCTAATCTTACAAGAGTGAAGAATACCTTTGGAAATATCACTCAAAACACAGGTTCAATGACCGAAAAAATTAGCAGAACTGCATCTCATTCTCAGCAAGTATTGCAAAAAGCAGCCGAAGGGAACACACTTATCAAAGACTCTGTTCATCATATGAAAAACATCCAAGAGAAAACGAACAATCTTAATATTGTAATGGAAGAGCTCAACCATATGTCCGCAAGAGTCAGGGAAATTCTTAAAATGATTACGAATATATCCAAGCAAACGAATCTTCTTGCCTTAAATGCATCGATTGAATCAGCAAGGGCCGGGGAACAAGGAAAGGGTTTTGCGGTTGTCGCGAATGAAATTAGAAGCTTAGCAGAAGAAACCTCTAATAGCATTTCAAATATAGCGAATATCATAGTTGAAATCGAAGGAAAAACAAATGAAGCCGTTTCTTTAACGAATGATGGGAATGAAACAGTGAAAGACGGCATGATAAAGGTGGAAAATGCCGGGCAAACATTCTTGCAAATCCATGAATCTATCAAAACGAATACACACGAGTTTGATCAAATTTTTCAGGGGATTATTAGAATTAATGATGACATTCAGAACGCCAATTTAGATGTAAAGAGCATAGAGAAGATTACCTCGGATGTTTCCGATTGCATGCAGACAGTCTCTGCTTCATCACAGCAACAGACTGCATCCATGGAAGAAATCAACTCAGCGATCCAAATATTAGCTTCCATGGCTACAGAAATGGAATCCATTGCAAACAAGTTTAAATTATAACCTTTCCTAGGGCCTGTCCTTTAATGCGCCTGGCTCCACAATAATATCAATATCTAGATATTGCATCGTGGTGCCTGGCAACTTTGCTTATTTTCTATTAAAAAAAGCCCGATTTTACTCTCCCTCAGATACAACCGTAAAACGCTCATTGATATGAGCTGGATTTTCAATTTCATCTACAATCGCAATTGCATAATCTGCATAGCTCACATAGCTATCCCCTTTTGAATTAACAATGAGATTGTCTTTTCCTTTTTGGTAAGTACCTGTTCTTTTACCTTCCGGGTTAAAAAATGCGGCTGGGCTAAGGAAAGTCCATTTAATGCCTGCTGCGTTTTGCAGATCTTCCAGATTTTTGCCTTGATTAAAGGCTGTTGCGTAATATTCTTTCGGGAATTCGGGAGTATCGATCAATCTGATTTTTTGATCTTCATCTACAAATAGGCTTCCTGCTCCGCCTACTACAATTAATCTTGTTTCTGGAGCTCCCTTCATCGCTTCTATTAATGCTTTTCCTGCCTCAACATGAAGATGCTCTTGTCCTGGTACCGCACCAAACGCATTCACGACTGCATCAAACTGACTTACATCTCCTGCCTTCAATTCGAATACATCTTTTTCAAGAACAGCTGCATTTGTATTTGTTAATTTTGAAGCGTTTCTTACAATCGCTGTAACTTCATGCCCTCTATCCAATGCTTCTTGTAAAATAAGACTTCCTGCTTTTCCTGTAGCTCCAATTACGCCAATTTTCATCTGAAAAAACCTCCTAAAATTATGTTTATTATTTTCACCACAAGGTAGGTCGGCTATGCATCCATACCAATAGATGGTTTTGCACACGTTGTAACCAAGGTAGTTACAACGTGTGTAAAAATAAAAAAATTAGATGTTTCACCCAATTTTTTCATTTAAAATCGTTACAATATCCATCATCGTTACTTCTTTTAATACTAATTCCATTGCCTCTTGAGCCTTCAATAAAATCAATTCAAGAACCAATTGAATGTTAGCCCCAACAGGACAACTTGGATTCGGACTGTCGTGGAATTGGAATAACTCGCCTTCTTCGACAACTTCGACAGCATGATACACATCAAGGAGGGTAATATCTTGTAAAGGTTTTTGAAGCTCAGCACCACCTGTACCTCGGCGAACTTGAATGAGGCCTGCTCGTTTAAGTTTCCCCATTACTCTTCGTATGACTACTGGGTTTGTATTCACACTTTCAGCAATCCATTCAGACGTACAAAGTGTACTCTTTTCAATAGATACGAGAGACAAAATATGAACAGCTACAGTAAATCGGCTGCTAATTTTCATTTCCTTCAACCTCCTGATGTAACCATTATAGTTACATCAAATATTTAATGTCAAGATATTTTTGAAAAACTGCCCTGTGTAAGGCTTATTCGGTGATTTTCGAAGGAACAGACCCTTCTGCGGAAACGCGAGAACCGTCCTTATGCTTCAAAAGCTCCAGTGATTCCTGCAAAGAAATAATTTCTTTTTGTATTTTAGAATACCCCTCGATCCATGGGACATGTTTTCTTTCTGCTATTACATCATGTTCAAGCGTATTTGCCATTGTTTCAAACACGAAAAGAAATTGAGCAAGGGATTCATCTGATAGTATAGGACGTTGTGCATTTTTTGAACATAAATCAAGTAATTGTCCTAACTGTTCCATTGAAAAAATGGCAGGTGATAGATACTCTAACCACTTTTTATTAGCTGGAATTTCACCTAATGCTGTGGAATAGACGGTCCTTAAATTGACCAAATTAGTTCGCATTTTATTTTGTTCTTTGCTCTCCACATAAATAACTTCATTGTTTTCTGAAAACAAGCTAAATAATAATTGAGACTGGCTGCGAATGGTTTTGGCCATTAAATGAAGAAGTCGACTTGAGGCAGATTGTCTGCCAATTAATAATACTCCTATCAAACCAATGGCGCATCCGATCAGAATATCAATTATTCTCACTGTAGCAAAATAGGAAAGATTATGTATATGAGACGTACTTTCAGCCATCAACAATGCGTTTGGAGTAATGAAAGTAACAGCAAACGCGTAATTTCGCACTATTAATAGCTCTGTACAAAAATGTAATAGTGCAATGAACAAAGCAACGGTCATAGGTGTTGGCTTCAATGAGAGGATGATTACTGCTGCTAAGATACCTAACGTAGTCCCAATTGATCTTTGAATGGCTCGATGGAGTGTACTTATAATTGTAGACCCTAGCATGACTGCTCCACACGATACTGGTATCCAATAGGATCGTTCAAATTCAAATGAGAAAGCAATCATTGCTGCGGCCATTAAGACAAATCCATACTTTAAAGAAGAAAGAAACACAATGGAATGTTTATCAAATGCATCTATAAGAATTCTTTTGAAGGTAGGCTTTATTATTTTTAGTTCCTGATTAATCTTTGAAATAGATTCCTTCATAATGGCATTAGCTTCACAGATTCTTGAGATTAGTTGCTCTACAGCTTGATCACTTTCTTCTGGCTGCAAAATTTCCAAAGGGTTGAGTTTCTTTTTACGATCTAATGAATCAGCCAGTGTTTTCACAGATTCTCCTAATTCTGGCAGGTATTTTGTATTTCCTTCTGCATACATTTCAAGAATATCTGACCACATAACATTCGCTAATTCTTTTAATAAATACAATCTTTTAAAGGAATTGGAGCTCCTCCATGATACATATCCTTTTAGAAGAGTTGCATCTGCGTCTTTCAATGCGGACAAGGTTCTCTCTCTCGCTTCGTTAAATGTTTCTGTATCGATAGAATGAAGAAGTGCTGCTAGTTCGAAATAAATCCGTTTAACTGCTTTTGTTTCTGGTCCATGTGGGTCGAAAAACCAGCCTATCATGGCTACTACCCATGATAGGGATCCTCCTAGTAAAACAAGACCGGCCCGTAAGGCAGCATTAGATGGATCAATGGGCATAACTGATGTCATTGCGAATACAATCACAAAAAATATGGAGGCAGGACCAGGGATTTTAAGCGCACCAAAAATAAAGGTTCCAACCGCCCCAATTCCGCCAAGCAAGATAGCAAATGCAAGTGGCGAAGATGCCGTAAGTGTACCCAATCCAATAGAAGCTGAAAGTCCTAGCAGAACAAAAAATACTTTTTTTGCTCTTTGCGGATACGGTTCATTGAGGACATAAAGATAAGAAAAACCTCCTACTCCAGCCAGTAAACCAAACTGGAAATTCCCCAATAATATTCCAATGACGACAGGCAAAGATGCACTTAGCCCAGCAGAAATAGCCCTCGTCCAAGGAAAAGGACTCTTCTTAATTGTAAACGCACCTTTTATCATGTCTTTTTTCATTCGGTTTCCTTCTTTCCACCCATCAGTTATTGCGGATTGAAATTGAATTACAGTCTTACCTAATATGCGATGAATCCTCGTCTCTCATACTCAACAAAAAACGAACCCAATACAAACTTGGATTCGTTTCTCCTAACATTCTTTATTTTTTTAAGAAAGCAGTTTTAACCTCCGATAGGTCACTACATTCAATCTAATAGGAATATCTTCCCCGGATTTAATAAACCTTCTGGATCAAGCATTTTCTTCATCTGTTTCATAATAATAACGGCATTTCCATGCTCAGCCTCTTGAAATTTCATCTTACCAAGCCCTACACCGTGTTCCCCCGTACAAGTTCCGCCAACCTCAATAGCTTTTAAAGCAAGTGCTTCATTCGTATATTCAGCCTTTTCCTTTTCACCAGATACCTTCGGATCATAAATAACCATCGTATGGAAGTTTCCATCCCCCACATGTCCCAAGATACCTCCCGTTAATCCACTTTCATCGATTAGCTGTCTAGCATACACGACAAGCTCTGGCAGCCGTGAAATTGGTACGCAGACATCCGCTCCCGTATTGGCCATTCCTTTAATATGCCGGTATGCATAAGCCATTTCATGCCTAGCCTTCCAAAGCTCCATCCGTTCCTTCGATCCGCTTGCCGCTTCCCAATTTCTACATCCGAGCTCACTCATTAATTGTTCCGTTACCTTCGCCTCTTCCTCCACCGCTCCCTTGGTGCCGGCGAATTCAAAAAACAAAGAATGGCTAACCGGGAATTGATAGCCACCATATGCATTGACCTGAGAAATACTTTCTGCATCCACCAGCTCCATACGCATGACCGGAATCCCGCTGAGTAAAACTGACTTTGCCGCTTCCGCGCATTCCTCAGGTGTGTCAAATGTACAGCGAGCAGCCAATGTGTGTTCTGGAATGCCATGGAGCCTTAATGTGATTTCCGTGATTATGCCTAAGGTTCCCTCAGACCCCGCAAACAGTCCTGTCAAATGATAACCAGAAGATGACTTTTTTGCATGAGATCCAGTATGAATGACTGCCCCATCAGCCAAGACAACCTCTAAATCTAGCAACTGATCACGCATTGAACCGTAACGAACGGCCGTTGTCCCACTCGCATTATTTGCAACCATTCCGCCTATAGTTGCATCTGCACCTGGGTCAATCGGAAACATTAATCCATGCCGGTTTACTACTTTATTTAATTCCAAACGCGTGATTCCCGGCTGAACAGTAATTAATAAATCCTCTGGTGAAAAATGAGTGACCTTATTCATATTGCTAAAGTTAATTGAAATCCCCTTTTTGATAGGGATCGCTTGACCTTCAAGTCCCGATCCAGCTCCATAAGGGGTTACAGGGATTTTATGCTCGCGGGCTATCCCTGTAATGGCCTCAACATCTTCACGGCTCTCTGGAAAACAAACTACATCAGGCTCTACTGGTGTATGAAATGATTCATCATGACTATGACGGAATAGTTCTGTTTCACTTTGGCTAACCTTTTCCCTGCCAAGACGTTCGATGAGTTTTTGGATAAACATAAGGAAAACCCCCTCTAATAATTAATTCCTCAAAAACTTTCAACTTTTCTATTAATCTATTATATGCGTAATCCCTCCTGAATTGTATCTCTTTTCAGATCATTTAGTTAACTGACCATAATAACTCTTCAAAATTATTTAAATATTTCTATTTACAAATAGATTATAATAATTTAATATTCCTGTATACAGTATACTGAATACCGAAAGGAGGAGTGATCTTTGAGAAGAATCATCCATAATGTTTCATTGGCTGACCAAGCCTACAATTTATTAAAGAAGGACATTAGCTCCGCTGTACTTGCACCAGAACAGGAATTACCAGAGGAAAAGCTGGCAGCAGACCTTGGCATTAGTCGCACCCCGCTACGGGAAGCGTTAAAGCGCCTAGCTGCAGAAGGCCTAATCGTTTTACAAAAGGGACGTCCTGCCACTGTCGCTACTTTTACAAAGGAAGATTCTTTGGAATATATGGAACTGAGGTCAGTGCTA
The DNA here is from genome assembly GCF_036965225.1 of Bacillus sp. JJ1474. NCBI lineage: Bacteria > Bacillati > Bacillota > Bacilli > Caryophanales > Bacillaceae > Bacillus > Bacillus sp. JJ1474. The sequence goes on from NZ_JBALPC010000052.1 coordinate 7,342, forward strand.
GAAATTCATAATATCGAAAAAATTATGCCCCTTTTAGATCAACATCTATTCGATGAATTAAAGGAAAATTTAGAACATCAATTAGAAGCTGTCCAACAAAATCATTATCACAATTTCATTGATTTAGACCGTGAATTCCATTTAATTCTTGCTTCTAGAAACGGAAATTCGAAATTCCAGGAAATGATTCATCAAATGAACACAGGAGTCAACCGCGCATTCCTCTTATTATCTAACACACTTCATGTAAGCGCATACGAAGCCTACGAAGAACATGTAAAGCTAGTTGAGGCACTAGAATCTAAGAAGGTTTCATTAGCGAAGGAAAAAATGCTTGAACATCTGCAAAAAGTTGAAAAGCGATTCTTAAGTAATTTCCAAAAGGAGGAAAATAAATGAAGAAATTATTGGCATTATTACTTATCGGCTTACTCGTCATCACAGGATGTGGACGTCCAAAAGAAATCACTTCAAGCGGTGATGGTGAAAAGAAGGTTCATACTCTTCGTATTGCTTACTTAGTTTCTGAAGAGCAATCTACACATTTAGCTGCAGTTGATTTTAAAGAGAGGCTTGAGAAAGAATCTGATGGACGTTTAAAGGTTGAACTATATCCAAATGGTCAGCTTTATGGTTCTGACCGTGAAGCAATCGAAGCTGTACAGCTCGGCAATATTGAAATGACAATTCCAGCACTAGCCCCACTTGCTTCATTTAACAAAAAATTTATGGTTTTCGATTTGCCATTCCTTTTCAATGATCACGAAGCTGCCTATAAAGCTCTTGATGGTGAACTTGGACAAGAATTATTGAAGGAATTAGAGAAAAATGACTTGAAAGGTCTTGTTTTTGGAGAAAACGGCTTCCGTCATATGTCAAATAATAATGGTCCAATTGAGGCCCCTGAAGACCTAAAGGGCATTAAATTCCGTACTTTAGAAAACCCAGTTCATACGGCTACATTTTCTGCATTCGGAGCTAACGCTTCCCCGTTTGCATTTGGTGAACTTTACACTGCTCTTCAGCAAAAAACTTATGATGCAATGGAAGCACCGATCTCCTTATATTACACAAATAAATTTTACGAAGTACAAAAATACCTGACTATGAGTGGTCACGTATACGCAGCAACTATTTTACTAATGAACAACAACTTTTATAACAGCCTTCCTGAGGATCTTCAGCAATTAGTGATGAAAACATCTGAAGAATTCCGTGACGAACAGCGTCTGCTAGCACAAAAACAGGATGTAGAGTTTTTAGAAAAACTGAAAGAAAGTGGAATGGAAGTTAATGAATTAAGTTCTGAGCAGCGTGAACAATTCCGTGAAGCTGCAAAAGCGGTCTATGACAAACACGTACCTGAAATCGGTGAGGAATTAGTTAATAAGGCATTAGAAGCAAATAAGTAATAACATTCGAGGAATCAAGATTAAGTTCTTGATTCCTCATTATTAAAGGATGTGTAAAGCATGGCAAAAAAATTTGCTCGATTCGAAGAAGTTGTTTTAGTATGGACACTTGTCCTAATGGTGGCACTCATTTTCGGTCAGGTAGTCGGTCGTTATTTATTTCAATCAGCACCAAGCTGGACAGAAGAGCTCGCCCGATATATTCATATTTTCCAAGTATGGATCGGTGCAAGCTATGCTGTTAAGCTTCGCCAGCATATACGAGTGGAAGCATTTATTACACGCTTAAAAGGGACGCCTCGGAAAGTTTTCGAAGGATTAGGCGTATTAATTTGGTTTTTTATTTCGTTATTTTTAGCTGTATTTGGTACAAAGTTAGTTTTAATCAGTTTCCAGCATGGCCAGGTAACTCCAGCTTTGCAGGTACCAATTTGGATTGCCTTTCTAGCCATACCACTTGGAGGCTCCGGAATGGCAATTCGATTAATTCAGCAATTAATTGAAATTTGGAAAGGCAACTATGAGAAAGAGGAAAGTGAGGAGATTATCGGATGACGGTTGCATTATTATTCGGAACATTATTCATTTGCTTGCTCATCGGGGTGCCAATCGCTATTTCGTTAGGTGTATCAGCCCTCGTGGCCATTTATTTTGGCTCAACCTTGCCACTTGATATTATTACCCAAAAAGCATTCACATCACTCGATTCATTCCCGCTTCTTGCCATCCCCTTTTTCATGCTCGCCGGGATTCTAATGGGGAAAGGCGGGGTATCCAAACGCCTTCTTGATTTAGCTACAACTATGGTTGGCTGGATGACTGGCGGTTTATCGATGGTGACGATCGTTGCTTGTATGTTCTTTGCGGCAATTTCAGGATCTGGTCCTGCAACCGTGGCAGCAATTGGCGGATTTATGATACCAGCTATGATTGCCAAAAAGTATGATGGCGGTTATGCTGCGGCGGTTTCAGCATCTGCAGGTTCTATCGGCGTTATTATTCCACCGAGTATCCCATTTGTCCTTTACGGTGTTATTGGAAGTGTATCGGTCGGAAGCCTATTCCTAGCTGGGATTATTCCAGGTCTGCTTATTGGGATTGGATTAATGATTACATCCTATTTCATTTCGAAGAAAAAAGGCTATAAGCCTGAACAAGTGCAGAAATTTGATTTCAAAAGTGTTTTGAAGGCTACAAATGATGCGAAGTGGGCTCTATTAATCCCTGTCATCATTTTGGGAGGTATTTACGGAGGGATCTTTTCACCAACAGAAGCCGCTGTTGTAGCTGTAGTCTACGCGCTTATCATCGGAATGTTTGTTTATAAAGAATTGGATTGGAAGAGTGTTTTCGAAAGCTTTCGTGAAGCCGTGGTTATTAATGCAACAACGATGATTATCATTGGTTTATCTGTATCATTTGCCTATTTTATGACCCTTGAACAAATTCCAAATGATATTTCTACCTTTTTAACTGAATTATCAACAAACCCATATATTATTTTAATTGCCATCAACATTTTATTATTAATAGTAGGGATGTTTATTGACACAATTTCGGCATTAGTTGTATTAACACCTATTCTATTACCTATTGTTATTGCAGTAGGGGTTGACCCAATTCATTTTGGAGTTATACTTGTCGCAAACCTGGCCATTGGCTTCATCACACCTCCGCTTGGCGTCAACCTATTCGTTGCTTCAAGTGTTGGGAAAGTTAAGTTCGAACGTATTGTCCATGCCATTATCCCATTCATGGTGTCCATGATTATCTGTCTATTGGTCATTACATTTATTCCAGCCCTATCATTATGGCTGCCAGGATTATTTAAATAATATCAGTTTGCTTTAATATTTCATCTATTAAATAGAGCGATAGATTACCCCAAGAAAGGTGAAAAGCATGTCATTATCTATTAATCACAGAGCAAAGGAATTGGAGGCCCCAGGAATCCGCCAATTTGCTAACCAACTCATACATTTTCCGGAGGCTATTAACTTAACAATTGGACAGCCAGACTTCCCTACTCCAGAAGCTGTCAAAGAAGCAGGGATCAAAGCCATTACAAATAATCAAACCGCCTATTCTCATAATGCTGGACTATTGGAATTAAGACAGGCAACCGCTTCATTTTTCAAGGATAGGTATGGGTTCTCCTATGATCCAGAAACTGAAATCATTATTACTAACGGGGCAAGCGAAGGAATAGATTCTGTTTTTCGAACCATTCTTGAAGAAGGTGACGAGGTCATCATACCTGCTCCCATCTATTCTGGATATGAGCCAATTATTGAACTTTGCGGGGCTAAGGTAGTTTATTTAAATACTTCTGACACTGGATTTCTGCCCTCATTAGAACGTCTGGAGGCTTTAGTTACATCAAAAACAAAAGCCATTCTATTAAACTATCCATCAAATCCAATCGGCATTACAATTGCACCCGATTTAATGGAAAATTTAGTTAGTCTATTAGAAAGGCTTGACATTTATATCGTTTCAGATGAAATTTATAGTGAAAACACATTTGCAGGAAAGCATCGATCACTTGCATCCTATCCACAGATTCGTGAACGTTTATTCTTAATCCATGGCTTGTCAAAATCTCATTCCATGACTGGCTGGCGGATCGGTTTTGTATTAGGGCCCAAGAGGCTAATGCAGCATGTGATTAATGTACATTTATACAACTCCATTTGTGCATCATTACCAGGTCAATATGCGGGAATCGAGGCATTGACAGCCTGCCGAGAGGTTCCCTCCATTATGAATATTGAATATATAAAGCGTCGGGATTTTGTATATGAACGTCTTCTCAGTATGGGACTAGACGTTGTCAAGCCAAACGGGGCCTTCTATATTTTCCCATCGATCAAAAAGTTTGGGCTTCCCTCTTTTGAGTTTGCAACAAAATTATTGCATGAGGGCGGTGTTGCAGTTGTTCCGGGCAGCACGTTTACAGAATATGGGGAAGGCTATATTCGCATTTCCTATGCCTATGCAATGCCAATGCTAGAAAAAGGAATGCAAAGGCTCGAGGAATTTTTGGCCAAATTAGAAAGTGAACCCGCTGCCACAAAATCTTGCTAGTTTCATTATAGAACAAAAGGAGCTATTAAAATGAGTCATGTAAAATGGGGTACACCTGAATCATTACGTGCATTACTTTGCGAGCTTGTTAGCTGGCAAAGTCGAACACTTACTGAAGGAGAATGCAAATTTGCCTACAATCTAAATGCGAAGTTAATGGAGCTAGATTACTTTAAATTAAACCCTTCCTACATTGGCCTACATGATGCAGGACTAGGACGTAATGCCGTTACTGCTTTATATAAAAACCCTGAAGTATCGGAAACTATCGTTCTCATCAGTCATTTTGATACGGTCCACACGGAAGAATACGGTGATTTAGAACCATTAGCTTTCCAGCCAGAGCAACTAACAAGAGTATTAATGGATCGACTAGATGAGCTGCCGGAAGAAGCCCGTACTGATCTTGAGTCAGGAGAATACTTATTCGGCCGTGGAACAATGGACATGAAAACAGGACTTGCTCTTCATATGGCCCTAATTGAAAAAGCCAGCCTCGAAAAATGGCCAATCAATCTGTTGCTCGTGACAGCTCCGGATGAAGAGGTAAACTCAGCTGGAATGCGCGCTGCCGTTCCGGAGCTAGTACGTTTACGTGATGAACACCAATTAAACTACAAATTATTCTTGAACAGTGAGCCTTCCTTTTCCCAGGAGCCGGGAGATCCAAACTATTATATTTATTCTGGATCAATTGGGAAAATTATGCCTGCAGCTCTTTTCTACGGGAAAGAAACCCATGTTGGGGAACCGATGAGCGGGATGACTGCCAACTTTATGGCATCCTTTCTTACACAGCAGATGGAATGGAATCCAATTTTTCGTGAGTTTGACCTAAACGAAAAAACACCATTACCTGTTTCACTTCAACAAAAGGATTTGAAAATGGAGTATTCGACCCAAACTCCATACCGCGCTGCAGCTCTTTATAACGTTTTTCTCATGAAGCGCACGGCAGCTGAAGTAATGGATATTTTTACAGAGGTAGCTGAGAAGGCTGCTTTAGCCTGTACTGCCGCTTACACAGAAATATGCACGCGCGAAGGTGTAAAGCCTGTCGGAAAAGTGAAGGTAATGCGCTATGAGGAGCTGCTCCAATATGCAGAAAAGAAATTGGGGACTGAGTTAATATCGAAGATTAAATCTAATGCCCTAACGAACGCAAATTGGGATGACCGCGAAAAGTCGATTCGCATTGTCGATTCACTTATGATTCAGTGTCAAGAGCTTGGGCCAACTATCGTTCTTTTATATGCGCCGCCTTATTACCCAGCTGTTAATACTTCCCATGATCCACTCGTCATTAAAGCCGTTAATTTAATGAAAAAGACAGGCATCGAAAAGTTCAATTTAGAAGTGAATCAAATCCATTACTTTAATGGAATTTGCGACCTAAGCTATGTATCCTATCAGGATAATGCTGAGGGCTGGACTGCTTTCGAACGAAATACACCCGTATGGGGAGACACTTATAGCATTCCGTTTATTGAAATGGAGCAATTGCAGGCCCCAGTTTTAAATGTGGGCCCTTTTGGAAAAGACGCCCACAAACGAACAGAGAGACTCCATATCGAAAGTGCTTTTATACAGCTTCCGATTATGCTAGAAACACTTGTCCGCAGCCTGTTTCCAGGATTGGTAACAGATTCTAACGAAAGACAAATTGTTTAAACTTATATAGAAAAGGATTACTTCGCCAAATATTTTTGACAAAGTAATCCTTTTTCGATTAAACAAACTTATTCAAAATAAGCCCACTTGTATTGAACATCACCAAGTCCCGAAATATGAACACCTTTTAAGTTTTCAACTTGTACCCAGTTTTGAGTGTAGAAGTAGATAGGTGCGACTGCCATTTCTTCCATAAAGACTGCTTCTGCATCTTTTAATAATTGTTGACGTTTCGCAGGATCGCCTTCAAGAGCAGATTTAGCAAGTAAATCTTGGAATTCTTTATTTTCCCAACCAGTATTATTATTACCGCCATCTGCATCACGATACATTTCTAAGAAATTGATCGCATCGTTAAAGTCACCTAACCAGCCTAAACGTCCAACTTGGAAATCAAGTGAATGTAATTTATCTAAGTATACTGCCCACTCTGCATTATCAAGTGTAACTTCAACACCTAGATTTTGTTTCCACATATCTTGGACCGCCTGTGCAATCTTTTGATGTGCTTCAGATGTATTGTAAGAAAGCGTTATAGCTGGTAGCTCAGAAGCATCTTTGTATCCAAGCTCTTCTAAGCCTTTTTGTAAAAACTCTTTTGCTTTTTCAACATCATTGTCCGGGAAGTAACCCTTTTCATTTTCAGGGAACATGGATGGAGGTACAATCGCCATCGCTGGAAGCTGTTCACCTTGAGTAATGTTGTCAATGATTTCTTGACGGTTGATTGCATGAGTAAATGCTTTACGGATATTTACATTATTAAATGGTTCAACTGTTGTATTGAACTTGTAGTTGTATACACCAGCAATAGCTTGAGTCGTTAAACGCCCTTGATCTTTTAGAGCCTGCATGGCATCTGTAGGCAGATTACCTGTAGGCGATCCCGCCCAGTCAAGCTCCCCATTATCAAACATAGATAATTCCGTATTAGGATCATTAACCATGATCATTTCGATTGTTTCTAATTTTCCAGCGCCGGCATCCCAATAATTTTCATTCTTTTTCAGGATGATTTTATCACTATGAGCCCATTCAGTCATAACGAAAGGTCCGTTAGATGTATAGTTTTCACCAGCATCGTTAGCCCAATTTGGGTTAGCTTCAGCTACTTTGCTATTAATTGGATAATAAGTATAAAACGCTGTTAGCTCTGTGAAATATGGAGTCGGATTTTCCAATGTGACTTCAAGCGTTTTCTCATCTAATGCTTTAACACCAACTTCATCTAGTGATCCGCCAGCAGTATTTGCAGCTTCTGCACCTTTAACATAATAAAGCTGGTATGCATATTCAGATTGGTTATTCGGGTCTAGCGCCCATTTCCAAGCATATTCAAAGTCATTTGCTGTTACAGGATCACCATTTGTCCACTGTGCATCACGGATAGTAAAAGTATAAACCTTTTGGTCTTCTGAAACTTCAATTTTTTCTGCTGCCGCTTCTACAGGCTTTCCTTCTTGGTTAATACGTGTTAAACCTTCGAATGTTTGATTCAATACTGCACCAGAAGTCGTGTCCTTCGCTAAAGCAGGATGTAAAGAAGGTGGTTCCGTATTAATATTTATTCTTAAATTCTGCGGTACTTCAGCCTTTTCTTCTTGCTTTTCTCCACCATTTTCGTTGTTTTTTGGTGTTTCTGTGGTGGTTGTTTTCTTGTCACCGCCGCAAGCTGCTAAAAACATACTGAGAACTAGCAGCATGCTAATAAAGATTAAATTCTTCTTATTCACTGTATGACCCCCTTATGAATGTTCCACCATCACTCTTCTATAACCCCATTCTATTTTTAATCTATACTAACTTTTTTGTTTCTTAATCGGGGTAATATATCGAAAAGTCTGCGTGTTAAGATAATTATAAATTTTATAGAATAATAGAGCAAGTTATATTTTTCTGTATAATCTTCTTTTTCATTTTTAACGGACAAAAAAGCAAGCTAGTGGATTCTCACACAAACATGGGAATAATCCTGAAAGACTTCACCTAGCCTTATCATTTCTTACTCCCGAATAGATTTTCTATACTAAGGGTATATAGGACATGTCTAGTCCCTTGTCCCGCTTTTTGATAAAAAAATAACCCCCTTGAGAATGAATGAATCTCAAGGAGGTCATTTATCTTTTTACTCTGCTCCACTATCCAAAATAGCAAAAGTCCCCATCTCACAATGAATCTCCGCCATCGCACCATAAGGCAAAATAAACTTTGGTTCTGTATGCCCAAAATTCATGTTGTAGAGAATCGGCATATGCTCTAATTTAGTTTCTTTCATGACCTTAAGAATCTCAACTTTATATTCCTCGTAATATGTTTCATCTTGTGGCTTCCCAAAAATAATTCCATTTGCCCTTTGCAAAATGCCTTGTGCTGCGTAGTTACGCAGCCAGTACCTTACCAAATCTGGTTTTGGCTTATCCTCTGATGTTTCGAAAAATAGAATACTATTATCCCAATATTTCTGATCCGGCCAAATGGCAGTTCCTTTCGCAAACTCCAATACTTCCATACAGCCGCCAATTAGACGCCCCTGTACCACACCTGTCCCCTGCAGGACTTCATAACCAGAATTCGGCTGCATTTTCCGCCGCTTGTTTTTATTTGATTCCAACCACTCCAAACGCTCACTAGTCCAATTTTCCGCTGGCTGAATGTTTCCAATTACTTCATTTGAAAAGAGGATTCGTTTGACCATTTCAATGGTATATGGATCCATTTCTACATTCTCAGCAAAGTCCGTTAATATCGCAGGACCGTAATAGGAGGAAACCCCCGCCTTATGGCAGATCAAATGTGAAATCGTCACATCTGAATAACCAACAAAAATCTTTGGATTCTCCTTAATCACATCAAAGTCTATGTAAGGAAGAAGGCGAATGCTGTCTTCCCCGCCAATATTCGCGAATATCCCTTTAATGTTCTTATCCTTAAAAGCAGTCATTAAATCTTCTGCACGTGCCTGCGGATGATGGTATAAATAATCTGAACCTTTTAAACTATTAGGCATAGGAACTACCTTTAAACCAAACACTTCCTCTAATCTTTTCACACCCTGCTCATAGCGCCATTTAAGCTCGGGATCTCCTGCCCCTCCCCATGAAGGGCTGATTGTTGCTACAAGATCTCCGGGCTGTAATTTTTTTGGTTTGTTTAACATGTAAATACCTACTTTCCAAACTGTTATTTAATCTTTCTCATCCTCATAATCCCCATCACAATGGGAATACCTATCCCGAATAGCGTTATCGGTAAAATCCATTTCCCAAATCCTCCGCTTCCCCAGCCAATCGCTATTGAAATTGATTCGAATAAGATGATGGCAAAGAGCACAAGGCAAATGTTTTTTATTTGATTCACAATTTTTCGGCTTTGCAGGTAAAACTGTTCTGCATTGGATTCATTCAATCGTTCCGGATAATTATGAGATTCTGGAAATCGCTCCAAAACCTGCATCAAAACGATAATGAATACACCTATAATAGGTAACAAAAACAGTTCCCATTTTGATCCCCAACGGTCTATTTCACCAAGACCATTAAAGTGGGCAGGCACTTTTTCCGGAAGCTCACTCCAAATGGAAATAAGTAGAATAACCGAACCCAAATAGCATAAATATCCAACAACATCCCAAACCCATTCGCCCGCTGTCTTCGGAATCTTTAATTTTGGCCGTTTCCATGAATTTATCATACTCCCCCCTAACATATAGAATAAAAGCTAATACTCATGATACTTCTTCATACGTTTTATAAAACGCCTTAGTTTCATCATAAATGCGAATTAGACTTTACAAATGATATCCCTTATAATAATCGAATATTAAATCTAAACAATAGGATGTATATGAATGAATAAATATTTGCAGGTTTTCAAAGGAACTGCTTTTTCCAGCCAGTCATCTAAAGAAGTCCAAATTCTAAAAGACTATCTTTTCTGTATTAATTCAGACGGAATGATTGAAAAAATGGCTTCTCCGGAAGATGGCGATTATCAATCCTTACTGGATGAGTATCAAGGCAAAGAGAACTTCCTTTGCTTAGCTGACGGTCAGTATTTCTTGCCTGGTTTCGTTGATTTGCATGTTCACGCTCCGCAATGGGCACAGTCTGGAACAGCTTTAGACATTCCACTTTATGATTGGCTTAACACTTATACCTTCCCGGTTGAATCCAAATTTGCAGATTTAGATTTTGCAAATGAAGTGTACCAGGATGTGGTCAGTACCCTACTAGCAAACGGGACAACAACTGCACTTTATTTTGCCACTGTTCATAAAGAAGCCAGTTTCTTATTAGCAAAAATATGTGCTGAAAAAGGACAGCGCGGTTTAGTTGGGAAAGTAGTCATGGATGACCCTGAACAAAATCCTGAATATTACCGTGATGCTGATACGAAGACCGCCCTAGCTGATACAGAGGAATTTATTTTAGCAGTCAAGGAATTAGCAAAATCAACAAAACAGGGTGTTTATCCAGTTGTAACACCGCGCTTTATTCCTAGCTGCACAGATGAGGCTTTGAAAGGCTTAGGGGAATTAGCAGAAAAATATGATACCTATGTTCAATCTCACTGCAGCGAAAGTGATTGGGAGCATGGTTATGTGAAGGAACGTTATAATAAGAACGATGCGTTTGCCTTACACGACTTTGGTCTGCTGCGTGAAAAGTCTGTTATGGCGCATTGTAACTTCCTAGATGATAATGATGCTGATTTATTCGCAGAAACAGGCACGGCTATCGGCCATTGTCCAATCTCAAATGCTTATTTTGCCAATAGTGTCATTCCTATTGCTCATTTGCATTCAAAGGGCGTTGATATTGGTTTAGGCTCCGACATTTCAGGCGGTTTCTCACCTAGTCTTTTCGATAATGCCAGACAAGCTGTGATGTCATCTAGAATGTTAGAGGATGGTGTGAATACGAAGCTTCCGGCTGAAAAACGAGGTGTGCCGAACTCACGCATCACTATTAATGAAGCATTTTATCTGGCAACTGCTGGAGGCGGAGAAAGCTTAAGCTTACCAATTGGCCGCCTAGCAGAAAATTATTCTTGGGATGCGCAAATCATCGATACCTCATTACCTTCGGCAAAATTACCGATTTTCGATGCGAATGAAGATCTTATGGATGTCTTCCAGAAAATCATGTACCTGACTCGACCAGAAAACATTCGAGAAGTGTGGGTTCAAGGAGAGAAGGTTCATTCACGCAGTAAATAATGTATATCATACAATCTTGAGAAGTCCCTCGTAAATTCAGTGCACGATAAAAAAACATTTCAAATTAAAAATGATCTCATAGAAAATATAATTTCTAGAGGTCATTTTATTTTATTACAGTGTTTGTTTTTTAAACTTTATACCCAACGACCCAATTCAGGCGCTCCAAAAAATGTCTAGGTGGTATGGCTTTAAGCATTTTATTGCGAATGCTGATTATCAACGGATTTTCCAACTGCATGAGCCTTCCCATTCGTCTTGAATGATGGACGACTTTTGAGGTTCGAGTTACCCGTTTTTGTTCGTAATCTATTAATGCATTTGAAATACCTGCATTTTTCTCAAGACAACGCGCCAATACAATCGCATCCTCCATCGCTTGAGCACCACCTTGGCCAAGATTTGGCAGCATAGGATGAGCAGCATCTCCAAGGAGAGTCACTCGTCCTTTACTCCAACATGAAAGTGGCTTTTGATCAAAAATATCGTGATGAAGGATTTCTGACTCCTCCGTTGCTTCTATTACTGCTTCAACCGGCTTATACCATCCTCGAAAATGCCTTAGGGCAACTTGCTTCCTTTCTCCTATTGGGATCTGGATCTCTTGAGGAGAATTGATAGCTGCGAACCAAAATACTCGCCCTTCTCCAATTTGAGAGAACCCAAACCTTTTTCCTGATCCCCATGCTTCAAACCCTCCGCCCTGTTCGAATAAATATCGTTCATCCTCGAAGCTGCAAATCCCCCTCAGAGCTGTATATCCTGAATATCGAGGTTTTTCAAAGCCAAAAAGCTGAGCTCGAACAGTAGAGTGAATTCCGTCCGCCCCTATAAGTAAGTCTCCTTCTTCTTCAGTACCATCGGCAAATATGGCCGTCACTTTTTCATCACTTTGTTTAATTTCTAGCAACTTTTTGTTAAGCAATACATTTGTGCCTATAAGCAGACCTTTAAGCAGAATAGATTGCAGCATCGCTCGATGAATAAGATAACTGTACGTTCCATATCGCTTTGCTTGCTCATGAGTGGGCAAATTAAGTAAAAGCTTCCCGTCCCAATTACGTATTTCCGCTTTTCCCACGGGAGCTCCTAACGAACGAACCTCTTTAACTATTTCTAATTGCTCTAGTACATTCAAAGCATTGGGGGCTAAAACAATACCCGCTCCGGCTTCCGACAACTCGCTCGCCTTATCAAATATCTTTACGTGCCAGCCTACTTTTTGTAATGAAATTGCTGAACATAATCCACCAATACCGGCACCAATTATGATTGCCTTCTTCCCCATGTATCTTCACCCCAATCGGCGGACACCAGTTCCTTTATTTGTACAAAATGGGTTAATTCCTTATGTTTACGGACACAGGTACCTTTATATTGTAAAAAAGCAGTAATTACCTCGTGGTTTTTCGTAAATAGCGCACACTGTGTCCGCATAGCTCTTAAATTAGGCTCATTAAATGAAAATAACGAATTTATTGACCTCATTATTAAAATTAACGCTCAAGGTTGAGCGTTAATTTTTTGCGTTAAAGCGCATTTAATGTTTTTTCTACCTTAACGGAACCTAGCCAACACTCACTTTATTATGCAGTGACTTAGCCTGCATTTGATACATTTGGTCATAGATGCCGCCCTGTGCAAGCAGTTCATCGTGGGTGCCTTGTTCTTTAATTACGCCTCGTTCTAACACAAGAATCCGATCAGCATTTTTAATAGTTGAAAGACGGTGTGCAATAATAAATGTTGTTCGTCCTTTTTTCAGAACATCCATTGCATGTTGGATAATTTCTTCTGTTTCTGTATCGATATTCGATGTAGCTTCATCCAATATTAAAATCGCAGGGTCAAATGCGAGGGCCCGTGCAAAGGAAATGAGCTGACGCTGTCCAGAGGAAAGGGTGCTGCCTTTTTCAATAACAGGCTCATCAATCCCTTTTTCCAAATGACCTAGTACACGTTCGGCACCAACTGCTTTCAAGGCTTCTTCTACTTTTTTCCGTGTGATTTTTGGATCATTCAAGCTCACGTTTGAAGCAATTGTTCCTGTGAATAAATATGGATCCTGTAATACAATACCCATATGTTCACGGATGGTCTGTCTAGGTACAGCTGTTATGTCTACACCATCGATATAAATCTTCCCTTTTGACGGATCATAGAAGCGGAACAGCAAGTTCATTATTGAGCTTTTTCCAGATCCTGTATGACCTACAAGTGCCACCGTTTCGCCGCGCTTCGCTTCAAAAGATAATTCCTTCAGCACGTAATCTTGATCTTTATAAGCAAATGTCACATCCTCGAATACGACATGCCCTTCATATCTTGGCATCATTTCCTGAGATACTTTTTCACCCTTTATATCCAAAACTTCAAAGACCCGATTTCCTGCAACAAGCGAACGTTCTAGCTGCGAAAACTGATTCACCACATTTGTAATAGGGTTAAATAATCTCGTTAAATAATCAACGAATGCATATAAAGTTCCCGCAGACACCATTTCTGCTGCCGTAATGGATCTGGTGCCAAAATATACAATGAAAATGGTAAACATGATAAGCCGTATGACATTCACTAGGTTAAAGGATGTTGCTGAATCCAAAAACAATAATTTTCGCTGATAAGCATAATGCTCTTCATTCATTTCATCGAATTCCTTCGTCATTTGCTGCTCACGGCGAAAAGCTTGAATAATCGTCATCCCTTGAATGGATTCATTAATCATCGCATTAATGTCAGCAATCTTCGTCCGAATAACACCATTGTATTGCTTCGCATATTTTCTGTACAAAATCATCCACATATAAATAAATGGAATCATGATTAAAGCAATCATCGCCATTTTCCAATTTAAGATAAACAACGCAATATAGACACCTGCAATTGAAATAAAGCTGGTCGCGAAATTAGAAAGTACTTGCACATATAAATTTCTTACTGCCTCTGTATCATTTGTGACACGTGCGACAATTTTCCCAGCTGGCAGGTTGTCAAAATACTGTATTGGCAATGTTTGTATATGCCCAAACACATCCTTGCGCAATTTTTGGACAACCCGGTTTGCGCCCATTTGCAAATAAATATACATAAAATAGCGTAATATCGCTGTGGCGATCGCTAAACTAAGATATAAGCAAAGCAGCCAGGCAATTGGCTTTATTTCTATAATTCCCATTGTCATATGCTCATCGATAATTTTCTTAGCGATGAACGGGCCCGCAAGATCAGCAAAGACCGCAACCGATAAGAAAAATAACCCGATGAAAATGGTCCGCTTAAAAAGCATCGCATATTTCGTTAATCGTTTACTCGTACTCATGCCCCGCCTCCTTCTAGCTGTTGACGGTCAAATTGTTCCTTATACCAGCCATTTTGTCCAAGAAGCTCTTCATGTGTTCCCTGCTCAATAATTTGCCCTTCTTCTAGTACAATAATCTGATCTGCATGCTGCACGCTGGATAGACGATGTGTTGTAATAATGGTAGTCTTGCCATTTCGTTCATTTTGAATGTTTTTAATAATACTAGCTTCTGTTTTAGCATCGACTGCTGACAGAGAATCATCAAGGATTAAGATTTCAGGATCTTTAATGAGCGCACGCGCAATGGACACACGCTGCTTCTGTCCGCCAGATAAGGAAACCCCTTTTTCGCCAACTAATGTTTCAAGCCCGCTTGGCAGGTTTTCTAAGTCTTTTTTAAAGTATGCAAGGTGAATGGCCTTTTCCAAATCAGCCTCTGTTGCATCCTCTTTCCCAAATAAAATATTTTCCCGAATCGTCCGTGAAAATAAGACATGATCCTGCGGGACATACCCGATCCAATCAAGAATCTGATCTTTTGTTTGGGACGCGATGTCGATTCCGCCAATTTGTAATTGCCCTTCATCAAGTGGATATTCACGCAGTAATTGTCTTAGGAATGTTGTTTTACCCGCCCCTGTTTTTCCCACAATTCCAAGCGTTTCTCCCTTTTTAAGAGACAACGAGATTTTCTGTAAGTTTTTCACCTGGCTCGTTGGATATTGAAACATGAGGTCATCAAAGCCAATGGCACTTGGAGCCGCAACAGCTATCGGTACCTTCGTGTCTTGAACATCCGCCTCATAGTTAAGCGTCTCCTGTACACGATCAAGTGAAGCATTCCCCTGCTGCATCACATTGATTAGCTCGCCAATCGCGAAAATCGGCCAAACCGCGAGACCTAAATAAACGTTAAATGTGACGAGCTGGCCGACTGTCATTTCTCCATTTGAAACAAGAACCGCGCCATAGCCGAGTGCCACAACATAGCTAATACCTGTTCCAATTTTCGTGATTGGACCAAATAATGCGTTTATTTTCGCCGTATGCATATTTTTTTCGTATACTTCTTCACTCTTGTCGGCAAAGTAGACTTCATCTTTTGTCTCCTGCACGTAGGCACGAATGACGCGCACTCCAGCAACAGATTCTAGGACATTATCATTCAGTTCCCCAAATGCATCCTGTGCTTTCATATATCGTTCATGAACAAGCTTCCCAAAATACTGAATGAGCACCGCCATAATCGGCACTGGCAGCATGGCGAAGAGTGTTAATTTCCATGAAATCATGAAACCCATTGCCAAAATAATAGCACCTAAATATAGAGTAGAATCAATGAGTGTCATTATCCCGAAGCCAGCCGTTTGCGCCACGGAATTTAAATCATTTGTCGCACGCGCCATCAAGTCGCCTGTACGGTTTTTTTCATAAAAGGTTGGCGTCATTTTAAGAAATTGCAGCATTAACTTACGGCGCATAACTCTTTCGAGATTAATCGCCCCTTCAAATAAGCGGTACTGCCAAAAAAAGTTCAAGAAATAGCCACCAATAATAATCGCAATGAATATGAGAATATATTGTCCCAATATTGCTTTTGTCATATCACCAGCAGTCAAAATATCAATAATGGAGCCAAGTAAATATGGCGGCACCACCTCAAGGACACTAGCAATAATTAATAAGATAACGGCAATTGTATATTGTCTCCAATACTTACCGAAAAACCAACTTAACTTCCCTAAAACATCAAACATCGATCAAACCCTCTTTCTCTTTCAGGTTATGAACATGGCTACCCACTATCTAGAGATTCCTTTCTGAAAATCAGTCTTTTTTGTTTGCTTCTCATTGTCATCTACTCCTCTTTAATAGGTCACTAAAAAATTCCAACAAAAAAGATGCATACCCTAAAAAGAGCATGCATCTCCAAAAAGGTATAGAAGTTCCTCCATACCCTTCTATGCTTCAGGAATTCACAATTACACAGAGAATAGGCGTGGACAATGTATGAAATTTTTCATCTTGAAGCTCACTTTAATCATTCTCATTGTCCTTACCTCCTTCGCTAAATTGTTTAGTGTTCTTGAAGATTACCATCTTTTTCATATAATTGTCAACTGTCAGACAAGTTGATTTTTGTTATTTAAACAATCATAAGGAATCAGCCATTTAGCATTTTTAATTCTTTCCGATAACCTGCAATAATTTTTGTCAATAACACAATCCACATGACCGTTAATAATAGTAAGGCTACTTTTAAAAACCCACTAAAAGACCATTCAAAAAATGAATCTGGCTTCGAAATAACATTTACATACAAACTTTGGATGCAAATAAACAATAAGAATACACCCATACCTACATTCATTGTAAAGGCCTTCTTCATGTAGCGCCGCTTCTCCTGTAGATCATAAGTAAAAGCTGGTACCTCTTCCCAATCACTGTAGGATCTCGCCCAAATTGAATAGTTGAGCCATGTAATATTTGACGTAAACTTTAGCTTCCAGCCCATTTCCTTGTGGAGCGCGAAATAATTTGCATTCACTTTCGGTTCAAAGCTCACTTCGTAAATAATCTTTTGAGATTTCGTTTTACGGAATGTAAAAACTGCTCCGAAAACTGATTCTAACTCCAGCCCCTCACTAGCCATTTTTTCCAGCCATTCCTTCGTTTGGAACGGTTGATACATCCAACCAAGATATAATTTACGCACTCTTTGCCCCATACCTTTTTTTTCAATCGTCATATCCATTACACTTAACTCAAACCTACGATAGGCACGGAAAACAAAAACAGTTAATCCAATCAAGAAAAGTAATATGATCACTGGAACGGCAATCGATAATACCCCAATTTGCCCTTTCGTTATGCTAAAAATTGTCCCAAAAACGAGGAGTGCGGGCACCTGAATTGAAAGCATAAACATAGTTATCAGCAAAAATAGGTAGGCATGCATTCTTGTATGTTTTAAAATAGCATCCCGTGCAGGATAAGCCTCTATTTCAGAAATTTCATTTTTCAGTATTTGCCACTTTCCTGATGAGGCTGCTAATTCCCAACCTGCACTTGTAAGTCCATGTGCCAATTCTCCTCTTCCATAATGTACTGCATATGTGGCCTTCTTGCCCTGCCCCTCCTGAAATCTAAACTTTCGGGACCAATGATTAAAATTCACAAGTCGATAGCCCTCATTGGACATTTGAGTAAGCCAGCGTTCCGTCTGATCAATCCGATAACTCCAAAGCCATTTCATTTTTTTCATATGAAATCCTCCTCAAAGCGTAAAACGTTTACATGTAATTCCTTTAAACGTGCCATTTCAGCCTTCATAACCGACCTACCAAGTTGCGTCACTTCATAAACCGTTTTTCTTTTATCATCAGCAAAAACAGTAATTAATTCATCCTTTTGCATTTTTGTTAAGGTTCCATAAATGGTGCCCGATCCAAGCCTAATTCGCCCTTTTGTCAGTTCTTCAACACGCTTAATAATCCCGTAGCCATGAAGAGGTTCTGTAAGAGTCAATAATATATAAAAGGCAGTTTCGGACATTGGTACATATTTTTTGATTAGCTTTTCCACCTCTATACCTCCGTATATCGGAACTCGATATGCCACACCGTGTCATATCATATTTTGACTATATCATGTCGTGACATATTATTTCAATACTAAAAAACTCATAAAAAAAAGAATTCGCTTTGAAATAATATTCAAAATGAATTCTCAGATATGCAGCTTCCAAATAATTATTATCACTATATACTTCTCGTAGATTAGATGGTACCGTTTTGAATAAAGATTAGCCTTTTTCACCAGTCGGGGGGATCATTACAGAGTAGGTGCCTAAACCTATTTTTTAAAAATTATATGCTCAGGCACTATCTCACAACAATTAAAGATGAATCATATGAATATATAATTCATAGTGAATATCCCCAAAATTTATTCATTTAAATCAATATCAATTTGCAAATCTGAAAATACTTTATAAGCAGAATCAATCATATTGAATTCAAGTGGTTCTTCTTGACTAACTTTTGGATAGGTTACTTCTATATGGTTAGGCAGTTGTTTAAAGCTAATAGCCTCGTACAGTTGATCGGTCTTTTGATTTATGATTCTCGGGAAAACAGGCTGTAATGGGTCCATCTCATAATGGACAACGGTCCCTGCGGTATTCTCTATGATGTTTAATACTTTTATTTTTGAATCTAAGTTTAAAATGGCTCCCTTCATAAAAGGTGCTGTAACACTATCCCACATATAGGCTTTTCCATTGCTGGATGGTATCTCTTTTCCTTTATACGTTGAGATATAGGGAACAATTTTATAAGAATGGACATTAATACTTCTAGGCACTTCAACTTTCTCGTTTAAGATTCTTTCTGAAACAATTTGGTCATAAGCATTTTTATTGCTGCTTGTGCTTCTAACCGCCTTTTCTAGATACATAACCCCGTCAGGTCCAATCGCAACCAATGACAAATCAAGATAACTGTTGTCAGGCATCGCTTCCTGCAGCTTCATTTCTATTTTAGTGTTCAAAAGCAAAAAGGATGGAGTTAGTTGAACCTCTTTGACAGCAAATGAATTTCCAAGCTCATCCTCTTTTACAATTGGACTAGTCTTTTCAATGTATTCACTATCTTTCTGCAAGGTGAAAGCAAAGGACCAATCTCCCTCTACATCGTTAATCTTTTTAATACGAATTTCAAGCTCTGAAGTGATAGGGAATTCCTTCGAATTATAAAACTTTAAAATATCTCCCTTTTCTATCAGATCCTTCGTATTCATTCCGCTAAAATAAGAATTCCCATCTGAACGGTCATTCACGAATAGTTCTAATTCAATGTCAGATGTATCATATTTCTTCCTCATTTGATCACTAAACTCTACGTGGTAGGATATGGCTAATTGATGATTGTCCAAATACGCCTCTTCCAGCATGACCTTTATATTTTGATCTTCCGCTGCTAATGATAGTTTTTTTACTTTCCCCTCCTTAACCATCAGTTTTAATCCTTCATCCCCGTTGTTATATAAAATGTTTTCCGCATGTTGGCCAGTTGAAGTTCCTGTCATGAATGAATTTAATAATATACCTCCAATAGCTATAATGAGAACGGAGGCAATACTAGCTAGTATCCTCTGGCTTCTTAAAAATGACTGTTTTTTACCGCTTCTCCCCATTATTAAAGCTTCTTGGACTGTTTTGTTTAGCTGATCTGATGGCACAGGCATATTATTTACCATCTTCCTAATATCTTCTTGAAGCTTCTCCATACGTGACTCCTCCTTTTTCAAGCATTCCTTTTACCTGATAAAGTGTCCTATGTAATTGAGACTTGATGGTTCCTTCTGGTTTATCCAGTATTTCTGAAATATCCGAAATAGAATATCCGTAGTAAAAGCGAAGAAGCAACAATGTTTTTTGCTGTGGCTTTAGCATCTCAAAAACTTGTTCAATATCCATCGCCATAATGGCAGCATTCTCCTCATTTAGACCAGTTTCAACCCAGTCTGGTTCAAGCAAAATAACATCCTTAGATTTTCTAATAAAATCAATTGCCGTATTTATTAGTATCCTAGTCATCCATGTTGAAAAATAATGAATATCCTGCAATTTATGAAAGGATTTATATCCCTTAATAATGGCTTCCTGCACAATATCAAGGGCATCCTGTTCATTTTTTACATATGAATAGGCAACTTTATAAAGTTTTTCCTGCTCATGCTTAATTAATTTTTCAAAGGAATGGCTAGAGAATGATTTAAAAATGGACACAATTTCCCTCCTTTTTGTTTCATTATCAATATGACAACAGCGCGCTCAGTTTTAATTAGACGTCCTACCTATTAGACATTGACTTAAACAGAATCGTTCCATTTATTTGTAAAATAATAAAAAGAGCATGTCATATAGAAACACGCTCTTCTCTTTAAAGTGTATTATAAAATTATTTTATTGAGCAGTAGGTATACAGCTCTTAATCCTATTCTGAATAACAGGTTATTTTACCAAAGCCCGCTTTTTACGGAACACTGGCTTCACTTCAGCAAATAATATAGCGAGCATGATTAACACAGCACCGATGATCATACGGCCTGTCAGTATTTCATGTAAAAAGATAACCGATAAGACCATTCCGAAAAAGGATTCAGTCGATAGAATAATAGCCGCCTTTGTCGCCGTAGTATATTGATGGGCGATATTTTGAAAAAGGTAAGCAATCGTTGTTGAGAATATCGCTAAATACACAATTGAATATATAGCTTCATTTTCTAGCGTTGTCGGTATATCCCCATGAATGAACACTGCCACAACACTTAATAAAGATGCTGTTATGAACTGTACAATCGTTAGTGATATAGCATCTTCCTTTTGAACAAAAAGATTCGTATAAAATATATCAAAAGCAAATGCAACTGCACATGCGAGAGATAATGCATCACCAATATTAATGGTCATAGTACCTTGCAATGACAAAAATCCAATACCAACGATGGCTATACAAGAGCCGACCATTTCATAACGATCAATTCTGCGTTTATATAAGAGATAAGCAATAATTGGAACTATGACAACATTAACGGCTGTTAAAAAGGCATTTTTGGATGGGGTGGTATATTCTAAACCAACCGTTTGCAAGGCAAAGCCGATAAATAAAAAAGTTCCTAAAAGGACGCCTTTCCATATGATAGACTTCGTAAACCCTTTGAATTTATATCCAAATAAGATCATTAGAATGAGGGTTGCGATCACAAATCTGCCTGCCATCACCTGATAAGCTGTTAAATATTCTAGTGCAATCGCAGTTACAACAAACCCGCTGCCCCAGACAATCGCTGTAAAGAGCAGCATTCCATCCCCAATATATCGTTTCATCTTCTTTCTCCTCCTGACTAAAAACAATAATACCATGAGAAGAAATATATGAAGCTGATTAATTTTCTAAACTTACGAAATAATTTTTGTACGGGCTCTAAACTACCTATTGAGTCAAAATCATTTTATGTATTAAACATTGCTTGAGGAGCTTTGTTTACCTAAACACTTTACTAGGAACATCAAATACTTGCCATAGAAGGAAAATAAAAAGAAATGAAAAGAACCACGCCAATAGTGGACGGGTATGATGGATTCTAAGTATTAAAAACATAACAATAGTGAACATGGTTGACCAATATAAATTCCAGCCATTAAAGTATGTAAACTGGTTAAGCTTAACATCGATTAATTCATTTATAAAATAAATCAACACCCAGCCTATCACATATAGGAATTGTTTTATCTTATTTCTATCTGGGAATTTAGATAGGTAAATAAGGATCGTGGCTGGATATTTAATTAAAATTGCGGCTAAAGTTATATGGGTACTGGTTAAGCCGAAATATTTATCCAAACCCTGAGGAACATATTTCCACATTGGATAAAAGTCTGATAATAGATAAAGATAAAGAAAGTCACCTAAAGCATAAAATAATATGGTCGGATAATACTTCTTCCAATTCTTCATATCACCCCATTTAACCAATGCCAGAATCCACAATAAGCCATAAAACACATTCAACTCTACACACCCTCTGTACATTCAATTCCCTTTTTTTGTATAAAAAAAGACTGCCCCTAATTTTAGCCACACCCAGATGGAATGTTGCCTTTCTTTTCCTAATAATATGGACAATTTCACTATTTCTATCCTGCTTGGCTTCGTTTAAGAGGGTTTATTTTATTTAATAATGAGAAGCCTTTTTGGATATCCTTAAGCATAGTAAATATTACAAATCATGCAGAAAATTGAAGAAGACTGTCGATATCTTGATAGAAAACCTGATGAAAGCATAAGCAAAATGATGATCTTCTATAATGCGGTTTCATGGGGAGGAGCTTCATAAATTGTTTAATTGGCTAAAATGGTCAAAAAAGAAATCGCCTGATAAGCAGAACGTTAACAGATTTACTATGGAAGATTTAATTAACACCTTAAAACCATCAAAGGATTTCCAAAGGTTTGAGTTTGAAACAAAAGGCGAACGATGCTGGATAAGTTATATTAAGACAATGGTGAATCCGGATTTCATTCATCGTGATGTGTTTCCATATTTAACGGAGAATTCCTTTAATAGCCTGGATGAGATTAAAAAGCTGCTGCCAATCGAACAAATTCTCATAACGGATGATGTAAAGGAAATTCAATCGAAAATCATGAATGGCTCCATCATCATCCAGATGAATGAACATGATGCGCGCTGTCTATCGATTTCTGCTGTTACAGTGGAAAGAAGACAAGTAACAATGCCAGAGGTAGAGTTTACGGTCGTTGGGCCTAAAGAAGCCTTTGTGGAATCTCTTGATACGAATATTAACCTAATAAGAAAAAGGCTTCTGCTCCCGCAATTACAAATACGCGAAATCGAAGTCGGGAAAGTTTCAAAAACAAGAGTAGCGATCATATATATTGACGGAATCGCGAATCAGGAAAATATCAATACGATGTTACAGCGTATTTCTGATATTGAATATGACCATATTATTGACAGTTCATATATTACTCAAATGATTTCAGATAATAAAAATTCGCCTTTTCCGCAAATGCTTGATACAGAACGTCCTGATCGTGTGAGTGCAGTCCTGACTGAAGGGAAAATTGCTATTTTGGCTGATGGATCCCCGCATGCCCTTTATTCACCCATTACGATCGTTGAATTTTTTTCTGCATTCGAAGATTATTTTCAAGTTTGGTATATTGCATCGAGCTTTCGTTTAATTCGTTTGTTTGCTGTTACATTTTCGGTATTTTCAACCCCATTTTATGTTGCCATTTGTACGTATCATTATGAAATGATTCCGTTGGATTTATTGGCTACTTTAATTACATCCAGGGCAGACGTTCCTTTTCCGCCTTTTCTCGAAGTGATTATTTTGGAATTAGTCATCGAACTATTGCGTGAAGCAGGAGCAAGGCTGCCGAGCAAGGTCGGTCAAACGATCGGTATCGTTGGTGGTATTGTTATTGGAACCGCCTCCGTTGATGCTGGATTAACTAGCAGTGTATTACTGATTATTATCGCACTGGCTGCACTAGCCTCATTTACTACACCCGTTTATCAAATGAGCAACACAATCCGTTTGATCCGCTTTCCATTTCTAGTGTTTGCGCAAATCTGGGGTTTAATCGGAATCGCGGTTTTCTTTGCCTTTATGGTAGGTCACCTGCTCAATTTGACATCTTTAGGAAGGCCTTTTATTGAGCCTATTTTTCCGCCTCGACTTTCAGATTTAAAAGATGCTTTTTTCAGAATGCCTTTCAATCGCCAGGCTAAACGGCCTATGTATCAGCGACCGGAAGATCCTATGCGCGCAAATCCAACTCGTCTTAATGAAAAAAATGATAATGAAAATTAACAATTTAAGAGTGGGCCGCTGCTTTGTTTTATTTGATCGAAAGAATGGATAAGGCCCGCTCCTACAGAAACTGGTGACGTGATGCGAAATCTAATAAAAGAAAATCTTCTAGTTTCCCCCTTTCTTGTCTTCTATATCATTAATGCAATGCAATTAGGTGTAGGGGTTCTTGACTTAGCCAAAATTAGCCGCCAAGCTGAACAAGATATGTGGATTTCCATTATTCTGTCAGGGATGAGCATCCATGTCCTAGTTTGGATCTTATATAGAATCTTGAATAATGGGAAAGGCGATATCATCGCTATCCACCGGGAGCTGTTTGGAAAATGGGTTGGGGGAATACTTAGTTTGATATTTACATTGTATATATTAATGCTAGGATTAACCGTCTTACGTGTTTATGTCGAAATCATCCAATTGTGGGTGTTCCCAGAAATATCAGTATGGTTTTTTTGCCTAGTTGTTCTTTTGGTTGTAGGCTATTTTGTCATTAATGGGTTCCGAGTTATAACAGGTATTTGCTTTTTAAGTACGCTTTACATGCTCCCTCTGCTATTGTCCTTTCTTTTTCCGCTGAAATTTGCCCATTTCGGCAATTTATTTCCGATTATGGATCATAGTATTTCAGATATTTTGGTTTCAGCAAAAGTTGGGACCCTCAGCATGACCGGGTTTGAATTGTTACTAATATTCTATCCCTTTATAAAGCATCCTGAAAAATCACAAAAATGGGCTCATTTTGCTGTCATATTTACTACGTTTATTTTTGTTTACATCGCCATCATTACTATCGTTTATTATCATCAAGATCAGCTGAAGCATATTGTTTGGAGTACCATTATGTTTTGGAAAATCATTGAATTGCCAGGTATTGAACGGTTTGAACATTTTGGAATAGCAGCTTGGTTATTTATCGTTTTGCCAATTATTTGTTTGACAATATGGAGTGCACACCGAGGCCTTATTCAGATATTTCCAGTCAACAAAAGGTTCCTTTTAGTTGTCATTTTGTTCGTTTTAGTAGTAGCTGTGGGGATGATTGAAAAACGGACAAGCATTGAAAAATTAAGAAGCATAGCTGGTGACGCTGGTTTTTACTTTATTTATGGTTACATTCCTTTCCTATTTATCGCACAGAAAATTATTTATAAGCTGAAAGGGGCAAAACAAAAACAATAATATTATCCCAAGATAAACAAAAAAACAAAAGAATCACCGTTCTATCGTGCGGTTCTTTTGTTTTTTTACAATATTTTATTAATGATGATCAGATATACCTGTTTCCAGAAAATCAATTTTAATATTTAATTCAACAGGGGCATCAGAAAATAATTCCTGCCACTTTTTTAATTCCCATCCCCTTGTTTGACTTCTAGCTCTATCTGCTATTCCTAAAGGATCAATCCCCTTTTCTCTAAACTGGTTAATTAATTCTAATCCTTTCTCCTCTAAATCCTTTCCTAACAACCTCTCAAATTTTTTCACGTCCATTTCTGTCAATAACTCAATGTTCGAGTTCACTTCATCTATTAGAGCATTCATTTTTACATTAATCTTAATATTGGGGTGTGTCATTCCATTTGTAATCGTATAATCCACCTTGGATTTTAAGCTTTCCATCGAAATATACATATCCTTATCTGGAAAGGAGGCAGCATAACTTCCTCTATTCATATTCTCGTATAACATTTTAAAAACGAACAGTTTTTCGGCTCCAATTTTATCAACATATTTATCTTTTTGGAAGAAAGCAAGCCCCGATAGCTGGACATTTTCTCCATGTCTTTTTAGCATTGGCATGAAAGCATCTTGCCCTTTTGAATAATAGGCATACATAAATTCATGAAAATTCGATGTTGGTAAATTTCCTTTTTTACTATGTGTAATAAGGTCTTTGATATAACGTGAAGTCGTCTGATCCATTATTTCATATTTTCCGTCTAACAACTTTTTCGCTTCCCCTTCAACTATACAAAAGTCAACCTGCCTCCCAATGGATGGATGTCTTTTTATTCCATCCAAAGACGTGCCAATCCCTCTCTTTGCCAAATCCTCTCCGAATAAACCAATCAGGGTTTTTCCGCTTGCGACAGCTTTCGGCAATTCTCTTTCGGCATTCCAAACAGCACCATACCCAGTAAAATTTGCAGCGCTGATAGTTTTACCTGTAAAAGAGCCTTTCTCTTGCGGACTAAACATGATAACGCCTAATGTTAATTCGTATTTTTTGTCATCAGCCGCATCATATCCAATACTTTCAATGATTTGAATTTTTTCAATCGTTTTAGTCTGTATGCATCCTCCGAGAATGAAAACAAAACAGAAAATAGGGATGAAAACTTTTTTTACCATTATGTATCTCCTTATCAAGAGAGTAATTTTACAAGAGGATGGGTACAAGAATATCTTTACTTATATTATATTTTGCCAAATAAATATGAAATTATTTTTTTCCAAGATCAAGTCCACAAAATAGAATAAGGATTTAAAGCGAGAGGGAATGCTAAATAAAAAAATGGATGTGATTATGCGATGGAACCGGTCAAACAATATAAAACAGCCGAAACACCAGCAAATCAAAATGAAAAATTAACATCAGCAGAAATGGGGAAACTATGGGCAGTATATATGGGGAATAGTATGTCAAAATGTGTGATTAGCTACTTTCTTCAACATGTAGAGGATCAAGATATAAAAAAATTATTGGACAATGCATTGAACTTAGTTCATGAATTTTTAAACACGATAGAGGACATTTTTGAAAAGGATAACTTTCCGATTCCAGCTGGGTTTACTGATAAGGATGTAAACCTTGATGCACCGAGGCTTTTCGAAGATGAATTCTACGTACATTATATAAATTATGTAGGGAAAGCTGGAATGAGCATATATAATGTCGCCATTCCTTTAGTGTTCAGAAAGGATGTAAATGACTTTTTTCTCTATTGCATGAATTCTACGATTGAGTTACTCGAACAAGTTAAAAGCATATTATTGAATAAAGGCTTCATTAGGAAACCACCCTATATTCCAATACCTGAGAAAGTAAAATTTATCGATAAAGATTTTCTAAATGGCTTTTTTGGAGATATCAGACCTATGCACGCATTAGAAATTGCCCATCTTTACGATAATATCGAGAATAACGTAACTAGCAAAGCGATACTCTTAAGCTTTTGTCAAACGGCAAAATCAAAAAATGTTCGGGAATTGTTTAAGAGAGGGGAAGATATTACAAATAAAGTAATTGAACACTATATAGAAAAATTGCATAAGGAAAACTTGCCATCACCATCCTATTTGGACCATTTAGTCACTACATCAATCGTTGCTCCTTTTTCAGATAAATTAATGTTATTTCATAAAGTAGATATGTTTTCCATGAAAATTCGAGCAGTAGGAAATTCCTTAGCTGTTAATGGCAGACATGATATCGCACTGATGTACACTAAATCATTAGCAAATATCTCCTTGTTTGTAGAATCAGCCGCCAAACTTATGATTGAAAATGGATGGATGGAGCAGCCTCCAGAAGCAGCAAACAGAGAAGATTTGACCTCTAAATAAGGGCAGCCAGTAGGGGTACAGCCCTTGAAAAAAAAGCTTTTGTTACAAAAAACACCCGTAATCGTTAGTTGTGTCTAACAATTACGGGGCAGTTCATTTTGTTATGGGACATGGGGGCAGGTTTCTTATCATACATCATTTTTAATTGGAAAGTGTTCCCTCTCCACACATTCCCCTGATGATTATGTTTTGCTTATTTCGATGGCATTTCGTTAAAGAACGCAACATCCTCAACAGGAAGACGTGTTGTTGGATGTCCAGGTTTCGCTGCTTTTCCGATCGCAATCAGCATGACCGGCACATACTGTTTGGAAATTCCGAATGCTTCAACGAACTTCGCTTTATCGTATCCACCCATCGGAACCGTATCGTAGCCTTTGGATCGGGCGACAAGCATTAGCTGCATCGAGATGAGGCCGCCATCCGTATATACGATTTGACGCGCCACTTCAGGGGGCAAGGTAGAGTACATTCCGGTCGTACGCTCGATAAATGATTTAGCCGTATCCTCCGGCATATAACCTGCTTCAACAGCCTGTCCATAAATTTTTTCGGATTTCTTGTAGCTTTCCACATCTCCAAGCACAGCAATAACGGCAGAAGCCTCGACTACCTGTTGTTGGTTAAACGCGATTGGCAGAAGCTTTTCCTTTAACTCCGGCTTATCAATGACTAGAAAACGCCATGGCTGCAGGTTTGATGATGATGGAGCCAATGTTGCCAGCTCCAATATCTCCGTCATTTCTTTGCGTGAGATTCGCACTGTTGGATCATATGAACGAACAGAACGGCGTTCCTGAATAACATCGAGGAACATTTGCTGTTCGGGTACATAGATAGTTTGTGACATAATAATTCCTCCTAGTAATGATCAATTACTTCATCTCTACTACGAACGCTTCAAGAAAACTCTTATATCTTAAAGGTTTTTAACCCTTTTATGAACGTGATAAAAGATCGTTCTATTTCTATTGTTCGCATCTTACCAGTTTACATTACTAAAAAGTGAAACGAATTGTCAAAAAAAAGGTTTTAGCCATTTGCATAATCTGAACCTGCGATAAACACCCCTTCTTCTTCCCTCTGAAGTTCAGCCAGATACTCCGTTAATTGCTTCTTTTTCAACATGGCCCATGTTCGTGAGAGTGGATCGGCCATCCAGTCATGGCCTGTGCTCTCCATCACCTCGATGTCCGGAATAAATTTGCGAAGCTCTTTCTCTACCTCTGTTTGATTTTCCATATCCAGTTTCGTTGAGTCGCAGCCGAAACCAACAATGAAGGATGCTCCTTATGGCTGTAATTAATTCATAGAGTGAGGCAGGCGGGCAGATTCTTTTCTACTTAGTTGAAAAAGGGAAAATCAAAAAAACAAATAATTTATCATTTAATGAATGATTGATGACTAGAATAGAATGAAGTTATTGAAATTCTTAAAGATTTTATAAGAAATAATTGAACCCAGTATAAAAAGGTTTAATGAGTAGTGAAATATCAGCATTATTATAAAGAATAGTATTATAGGGGGTGAAAGTATGAAGACATTATTCATAACAGGCGGAAATAATGGCATTGGCTATTTCATGGCTAAACAATGGCTTGAGAATGGAAACTGTGTTGCAGTGCTTGATATTAATTGCGATAACATTGATAAACTTAAAGATACCTTTCCCAAAACCCTGTTAAGTTTTAAATGTGATGTACATGACATTGAGTCAGTAAAAATGGCGGTTTATCAAACAAAATCCCAATTTGGCAGCATAAATTATGCTGTCCATAATGCATGCTTATGTTTATTCAAAAGTTTTGAAGAGCACAATAGAGAAAATTTCGA
The DNA here is from genome assembly GCF_036965225.1 of Bacillus sp. JJ1474. Classification (NCBI taxonomy): domain Bacteria; kingdom Bacillati; phylum Bacillota; class Bacilli; order Caryophanales; family Bacillaceae; genus Bacillus; species Bacillus sp. JJ1474. Next base: position 36,843 of record NZ_JBALPC010000052.1, read on the forward strand.
TAGAGTTATGAATGTGAATTTTCATGGTGCTATAAATTTGACAGAGGCGTTATTACCTATTATGAAAGAGCAAAGATGCGGCAGGATATGCTTTACAAGTTCAGTTGTAGGCGTTACCGGATTTTATAATATAAGTTCATACGCATGCAGTAAAGGGGCAATAGAATCCTTAGCTAAATGCTTGAGAATGGAATATGCTGATAGCGGTGTGACATTTCATATCATGCATCCGCCATTAACAAATACAAAATCATCCTCACCACTTCCAATTCCAACAGATTTTAAAGCATCACCTGAAAAAGTTGGAAAAGGTTTTATTAAACACATAGACAGTAAGAAATTCATCATTACCCCCTCCTTGGCCGATGCTGTGTCAGTAAAATTCAGTTACCTTTTTTCATTGTCAATGGGAAGAATGCTTGTAAAATTGACTAAAAAAGCCATAAAAAATGTGAGTTAATGTTATTATTAGTTATAAGAAACAGCATCTAATAAAAATACAACGCTAACAGTTATATTTTGCTTTATCATCTTCACCGTTGACCACCACTTTTCGTAAAGAGCAACTAATTAGTTTTATAGCATATAAAATTAGGATGTATTAAAATCGAGTGGAAAAGCTCGATGACCCCATTTCCACTTGTAAAGAGCACAGTCATCTTTTATTTCCGAAATTCCTTTTTTCTAACAACTTGTTATGGAGTTTTGAAAAAATAAGTAGTGCGAGTATTGAACCAACAAAAGCTAATGACATATCCCACTGCGCGTCCCAAATATCGCCCTGCATTCCCAAAAATTCCTTAGGTTCATTTCCTCTTGTTTTTATTTTTGTAGATAACCATTCGATAATTTCATATAAGGCACCGATTGCAAGTGAGAAACTTAGTACAATAGCAACTAACCACGACCCTCTCGTTAATGGAGTCTTTCTTATTAAAACTTCTCTGATCACAATAGCAAATAAACCCTTTAAGAAATGTCCCAACCGATCATAGTTATTCCGTTTTAAATCAAAGTGATCCTTTATCCAATTAAAAAGAGGAACCTCTGCGTAAGTATAATGACCTCCAATGAACGTCAAAATCGAAAGTATAGCAATAATGATATAGGATAGTGTAGTGAGACGAAACTTATTATAGGCTGCAATTACAACGATTAATACGACAAGTGCAGGTAATACTTCCATTATCCATATCAAATACCCAGCAGGCCGGATAACTGACCAAATAAAAACAGCCGTAACAATCAGCAGCAATATTATATGAATAATTGTACTTTTATCTCTTACCACTTTTACCATTCCTTACTGTCATGTAATATTAAGGCGAAAAACCCTTTCCTCCAACCGCTTATGGATAGTTTTTGCTCTTTTTAACCTTAGTATTAATAACATTTCGATATTAATGCAAAAAACTACTTCCCCTATCTCCCTTTTAAAGCGTTCTTCATACTGAAAAAATTCCATTATCGCTCCACTATAGGAAAGAGGGGCAGGCTTCTTGTCCCGATACTATTAGCGAGACGAGGAACCTAACCCCTTTTTCCTAGTTTAAATTCTGTTTTTCTTTTAAAAGTTTTTGAAACTCCATTTCTAATTCTTCCGATGGCTCGATGCTTAAGCGACTTAATACTTCAGAAATTCTCGTTTCGAGCACGAGCCGCTGATCTTCTTCGACATTTCGAAATTTTTGAGGTTCATCATGTAGATACTGTTGATAGGTTCCTTCGAACAATTCAACCTTCTCATCTCGGATCGCTAAAATTCGTGTTGCAAGATTTTCGATAAATCGCCGGTCATGGGAAACGAAAATGATCGTCCCTTCATACTCTTTTAGGAGAGATTCCAATGCTTCTACGGCTTCTGTATCAAGAAAATTAGTTGGTTCATCTAAAATTAACGTATTAATATCACTTAAAAATAACTTGGCCAGCGCAACTTTTACCCGCTCACCGCCACTTAAAACATCTACATGTTTATACACATCGTCTCTAAAGAAATGAATTCTTGCAAGGACCGTTCGAATGAGTGTTTCATCCTGTTTTGAAGTCGACTGGACATTCTCTAAAATTGACCTTTCTGCGTCTATAATATTTAAATTTTGGCTAAAGTACCCTATTTTCACAGATGGAGAAGGAGTAATGCCATTATCTAGATTGATAAGTTTTTTAACTAAGGTTGTTTTTCCACACCCGTTTGGACCAATGATTGCTACTTTTTCGCCTCCACGAACATAAAAACTTGTTTGATTCCAAAGAACACGTTCGCCGATAACGCCTGACACATCTTGTGCTCGTAAGATAATCCGGTCTTTGATCGCTTCTGCATTAGGCAGGTTCATTTTAAGTGGTGGGCGTTCCTTCACTTTTTCTACCTTTTCTAGTTTTTCTAATCTTGTTTCAATGGCTTTCGCTGTTTTTTGCAGCTTCTTTTGTTTTTTCGCAAAGTATGGCTTTGCACCAGTAATTCTTGCTTCTGATTTACTTACCTTTTTCGGAGCCTTTGTTGCTTTATCAGCCTTTTTCTCTTTTAAGAGTAGGGCCTCTTCTAATTGTTTCTTCTTTTTTTCATATTTTTCGTATGCTAATTTCTCCTGTTGTTGCTCTAATTCTTTTTCCGCCACATAATCGCTATAATTACCGCTATATTCTTTTATTTTTCCTCCATCGACTTCCCAAATCTTTGTGCAAAGAGCATCTAGAAATGCGCGGTCATGCGAAACAATGATAAATGCGCCTCGCCATTGAATTAGTTTCTTTTCTACCCATTCAATATGATCTGTATCCAAATTTGTCGTTGGTTCATCCGCAATTAAAAGATCTGGGTCTTTAAGAAAGGCTTCCTTAATATATGCTTGAGTTACTTCCCCGCCGCTTTTCGTTGTATCTGTTCGTTTTAACTGTGGGATCAGTTCACATTGCGAATAATGATGGACAGTCCCTTCCTCCGAAGATATCTTTCCAGCTAGAATTTTCAGTAAGGTCGTTTTACCACTTCCATTCCGGCCAACTAATCCGATTCGATCGTTCTGATGAATTTGCAATTGCTCAATATCTATTAATAAACGATCCTGTACAAAGTACTTTAAATTAAGAGCTTCTAATAAAAGCATATTAACATCTCCTTATGAACAAAGTCTGGAGACACAAAATGCCTCCTATTTCATTCAGAATAGGAGGCATTGGCAAACTTATAGATGCACGTCAAAAAGAGTATACAGAAGCCATTACTCTTCCGGGTCCACTATAGAAATCCAATCCTATTCTGAAAAACGACAATTGAGGGGAACAGAAATAAGCAGATAAGATCCGCTAAAAAAATACCCTTCAATTGTTTGCTTTCGTAAATAGGATTAGAACTTCATTGAGTTGGTTCACCCTTCCGTTGCTTGTAATTTAATTCCACTTTAAATGGTATTTTATGAATTGTCAACCGCTTAGATGTTTGAGTGCCAACTTTACTTGAAATGTCAGATCCTGCATTTCTGCTGGTCAAAGATAAAAAGATTGACGGGATTACCGAATTGCGTGATGAATCCGACCGTAACGGTTAAGAGCAGGAAACTCTGTTCTTGGCGTACCCTTTTCCCAGATTATTGGACAGAGCTCCTTCCTCCTAATCCTTGCTGTTCCTCATTGCCTTCAATATTTTATTTAAAAAGTCTATTTGGAGTTTGTAATGATCTAGCATATTTTGAAAAGTGATCTTCGTTAATTCACTCACTTCAATAAACTGAGACTTTGTCGTTTGCCCTGCTTCAAGTTTATCCATCTTTGAGGAGAGCTCTTCAATTTGTGCTGCTATTGCTTCAGCAATCAAATCTGGTTCTGCCTGGTGATTCGGCAAATTTAGCATAGATAGTCCCGTATATAAATGGACCGGCAGAAAAACGGAAGTCTCACGAAAAGATTCCACTAAAAGCTTCTTATATTCTTGTTCTCCATCATCCGTTATTTCATAAATAGCTTTCGAACGATGACCTGTTGTTTCAACTTTAGTTACTTTGACGAGTCCTTCCTTATCCATTTTCTTTAAGGCGTGATAAATTGAACCTGGGAGAATTCCAGCCCATTCGTCCACTGCACTCACTTGTAAAAGTTGTTGCATCTCATAGCCTGACATAGGTTTAATCCTTAGTAATCCAAGTACCATTAGTCGTGTCATAACCACCACTCCAACATTAAATATTCAACGTTAAGTATTGTGGTAAAAATATAACACTATTCAATAGTGATGTAAAGAGAAGCGCAATTTATTCATCTATTTGATCAAATTTGAAAAAGCAGTACGAATCTCCCTTAGACAGTAGCTTCGGTCGCGAAAACGTCACACCATGCTTTTTAGAATGGAGAAGGTCTCCCCAAATATCATCCATACTGCAAAAAATAGGCATTACCTCAATGGCATTATTTGAGCGGAAAAAGTCAAAGTAGAAGCATTTCTTTATATGCAAATGATAGGACTGTTCTGTATCTTTTTCGATATGGTGAGTAAAATGATGATCTCCATAATGCTTTATTTGTTTAAGTTTAGATATTTTCACAATTCGTTTAAAAGGCTTACGATCCAAAAGCAAATACAATTTCATAAAAAATTGCTGCTTACTTTTTGTTCTTTCTATTAAACAATAGCGGATAATTTCTTCCCAATTCTCAAAATGATACTTCTTCAATACTCTATACGAAGCAAGTACCGTTGAGGTAAAAATTAAGTTGAGTTCAGTAGGTTTATCCGTTGCCCAACTCTTATTTTCTTCAAGAACAGTTAGATACAAATCGTGCGCTTCCTTTGACTTCTCTTTTCCAATCTTTTCTTGTAACCCCTTAAAATATCCCTTTTCAATAATTTTATTAATCATGTTATTACCTCCTTGTTAATTAATGTTGAATAGTCAACGTTGAATATAAAATAACATGTTAGTTCTAGTTTGTAAAGCCTAATTAATTACTGGGTAGTGTATTTTCCAATAATAAAGTCAATAAAATATCTGCTTGCTATTGGCAGTACCCTTTTGTCCTTGTATGCCAGACTAATGGTACGAGCAAAAGTGGGGGAGATTGATTTCGTAATAATATTATACGGGCATCTCTCTAAGACAAGCTTCGGTAAAATGGAGATACCTAGGCCTTGTTCAACCATGGACATAATGGAATAATCATCATGTACACGGTATTGTATATTAGGTTCAAAGTTGTTTTGTTTAAAAACAGTTAATGGCTCACTTATTTCTCCCTCATCTAAAAGGATATAAGGTCCATTCGTTAATTCTTTCAATGTTACATTATTGTGAGCAGCTAAAGGGTGTTCTGTTGGCAATACAGCAAGCATTTCATCTTCTTGCAAATCAATAGTAGTTAAATTCGATACTGCCTTCGGATTCACAAAGCCAAAGTCTGCACTTCCATCTTTGATCCAATTAGCGATATCCGTATAATCACCTTGAAGTAATTCGAAATAAACAGCTGGATACTGTTTTTTGAAATCCTTTATCAATCCCGGCAGCCACTGACATGCAACACTAGAAAATGTGCCAATTCGAATAAGCCCGCTTTCCAGCCCTTCCATTTCTTTTTGCTTTTCCTGCAGCTCCCTGTGCGAGTTACAAATATTCCTAATATACGGCAAAAACTCCTCACCATCAGGCGTCAGAGTTATACCCGATCGAGAACGTAAAATTAGAATAGTAGAAAGTTCTTCCTCCAATGAATGTACCATTTGGCTAATAGCGGATTGGGTATAGCCTAGCTCTTCTGCCGCTTTAGTAAAACTGCCTGTTTCTATAGCTTTGATAAAAGCATAATACGTATTCATACTCACTACTCCTTGCATTAGAATCATTAATACTTGTATTATAAATATTCGTTTTACTAATGTAAATGCAGGTGATACGATATAGCCAATCTTAAAATAAATACTTGAAAGGTACTTACGATGATGACACAAAAACAAGCTAACTGGATTTTAGCTACTGTATCAATGGCGTGGGGAACATCTTATATTTTTATGAAAATTAGTGTGGATTCCATATCTGCATTTTCAATTATTGCCTTACGTTTTGGCATTGCATTTATCGTTATGATGGCGATATTTTATAAAAAAATAATTCGTGCAGATATTAAAGTATTGACATACAGTGCAATTGTCGGAGCTCTGCTATGTGGTATTTTCGTAGCTCTTTTGTATGGCATGAAGAGTACGACCGCTTCTTCAGCGGGTTTTTTGACAAGTACAACCGTTATTTTAGTGCCCATTTTGCAGACCTTCATCACACGAAATTTGCCTCGAAAAAAAATTGTCTATGGAGTAATAATCGTTTCTATTGGCTTAGCTCTAGTTACGATTGAAGATGGTTTTACTTTTGCGCTGGGCTCGCTTTATTGTTTGATTGCCGCCTTCCTGTATGCGGTCCACATTATTTTAACAAACCTCTTTGCTCGAGAGGTAGACACCCTTCAGCTCGGCATTTATCAGCTCGGATTTACTTGCCTTTATGCAACCATTGGAGTTTTTATATTCGAAACGCCTATTTTACCGACTGGAATGATCGATTGGTTAGCAATACTTGGCCTGGCGCTCATTTGCTCTGCTTTTGGCTTTGTCATGCAATCCATTGCTCAAAAATACACAACTCCTGAAAGCACTGGTTTTCTCTTTTCGCTTGAACCGATTTTTGCAGCCATATTTGCATTCATCTTCCTGCATGAAAATATGGGGATGCAAGGTTATTTTGGTGCTTTGCTCATTTTGGCTGGCGTTTTGATTGCAAACTCTACGTCTAAAAAACAAGTTTTACTAAAGGAGATGAAAGTATAAAATAACTAGAACACTACTATTCAAACAACTTGCAAATAGCCATATGCGCACATGTTCTCGAAAAAAAACGTTCACATGCACACATATGGCTAAATCAACAATAATCACTGTTTCAGCTAATTACTTACATCCCTCTTAAATTGTTGTGCTTTTCCATACGTCATAACTCGCCACAACCATTCGAAAGGACCAAACCGGAACTTTTTTAACCAAAGATGGCTAAAGATGAGTTGTACACAATAAAAGATAAGTGAATATAGGAGTCCCATCGATAACGATATTTGTCCGAACAAACCAAATCCATAAAATACAATGACACCAAAAAAAGTCTGGAATAAATAATTTGTTAACGCCATTTGGCCGACATAGCGAAACGGATTTAATAGACGCTGCCAGATTTGCTTTTCCAACAGAAGTGCAATCGTTACAATATAGAAGATGGATAAAGTAAATCCGCTAAAATGAAGGTAAAAATAGTTTCCTAGACTGTGCATAAATACTACTTCTTCTAGCTTGGAGTAACTGAAAACAATAGCAGCCAGCGGAGGAATACTGAGCAAAAGCGTAATTAACTGTATAATACGGAGTCTACGCTTCAATTCAGCAACCCTGCGGAATAAGTTGATTTTACCTGCATACAGACCAAGTAAAAACATCCCAAGTATATCAGGAATAACAAAAGGTTCATTCATTATTATTTCTTTTAATTCATTAGGAACACGCCATTTCAACAACTCAGGGTACGATAGACTTGTATAGGCCTCAATCTTCTTTTCTCCCTCTTCCATCCTTTCCATTTGCAGCTGTCCCGAAATATTTAACGATTCGTCAAATTGTTCGCCAATATACGCTAATAATGCTGATGCCCCAGTTATAAATTGGAATAGAAAAATAAGGATGAGTCCCCAAATAAGTACCGTTTTTGCCTTCCGATGATAGAACAATAATAGAAAGAATCCTATTAACGCATAAGAATGCAGAATATCGCCTTCCCAAAGAAATACTAGATGCAAAATACCGAATAATAGCAAAGCAAGCAGCCTTTTAGAAAATAGACGGAATACTTTTTCCCCTCTTGCTTCCGCTCGTGTCATAAAAATATAAAATCCAAGTCCAAATAAAAAAGAAAAGATGGTATAGAATTTCGTTTGGATAAACATATCAAACAGCATTCGAATGGTTTTATCCACGCCTGTATAGACCATAAATTCGCTTCCTGTAAAAGACGGCATATTCACTAAAAATATACCTAGTATGGCAAACCCTCTTATAACATCTAAAGTGACAATTCGATCTTTTCCTAATACTGATTCGCTAGACATTGTTTCCCTGCCTCTCTTTATGTACCCTGGCACTCCTCTAAATCGCTGAATCTTCATGATGGCCCAAAGAGTGACAAGAGCCGTTTTTTCTACTTTTATATACGTCCCATGCGATCCAATGGTTCCCAAAATTTCATTTTCCTCACATTATCGTGCTAAAACTTATATTTTCAGTAAAATAAGTCGTCTGCTTACATTTACGGACACTTCGACTCGCATTACCGCTTGAAATGTCCGTCATAACACCAATGACGGACACTTTGGATCTAGTTTTCACTTGAAGTGAATTTTCTTTAATGCTAACAAAGAAGTTCTTTTTTTTTGCATAAGAGGACTGTTGTTCCATTCTTTTTTTCTAGAGATTAAAGGACACTGGATTCTCTGTTGCTACAGTCATGTTCCATCTTTCCTTTCTGCAGAAGCAAAATAAATGATGAGAATTAAGTAAATTCTCATCATAAACCAATTTAATAAACTTATTTTATTTGGCTGCTTTTCGAGGCGGCACCATATTTTCAGGAATTAATGAAACATATGATTCCCCCTCCAAACGTTCTTTCCATTCTGACTTCGCTTTTTCAATGATTTCTGGATTTTGAATGGCATCGATCGCCGTGCAAGCGATAACTTTACCTGCTTGCAGCATGCCTTTGTAGCCAATAGGCATGGCACCTTGTGATACGACTTGCCAAGTATGAAAAGGTGTTCCGAGCGCCCAACATGCTGTCATACATTGCATCGTTGGCACTGCCCAACTAACATCGCCAACATCGGTGGACCCAGATAATGCCCCCTCTTTTCCGAGAGGCGGAATAACATCTGCAATATTTTTATCTTTCAATATCTTAAGGGTTTCTTTATCCAAACCTGCAAGGTCAGCATCAAGTTCTTCTTGAGAAAAAGTAGCTCGAATTTCTTGAGCGAGCTGCTGGTCAAATTCATCATAAGAAGGAACACCAACTGCAGTTAAATGTTTATACATCACATTTGCTAATGTAGTATTCGGTATTAAATTCGATGCAGTACCTTCAAACTCGACTCCCATCGTTGTTTCAGTCATCAGGGCTGCACCTTTAGCAATATTGTAAACACGTTCGTATAAATCCTTTACTTGCCGCTTTTTCGGTGCGCGGATTAAATAGATAACTTCCGCATGAGGTTGTACGACATTCGGGGAAGCTCCACCTGTATCCGTAATCGCATAATGCACTCTCGCTTCCGAAACCATATGCTCCCTTAAATAATTGACACCAACGTTCATCAATTCTACTGCGTCTAGTGCACTTCGGCCTAAGTGAGGAGCAGCCGCAGCATGCGCACTCTTTCCATTAAATTTAAAAGTCACTGAGTAATTGGCAAGACTGCTGACATTCATAATGCTAGGTTTTGTGAATGGATGCCAGGAAAGCGCCAGATCAACGCCATCAAACAATCCAGCACGAGTCATAAACGCTTTTCCAGATCCGCTTTCTTCAGCAGGACAACCATAATACCGAACCGTTCCCAGTAAGCCTGTTTGCTCCATATAATCTTTAATGGCAACTGCAGCAGCAAAAGCCCCGGCTCCTAGCAAGTTATGACCGCATCCATGCCCATGACCGCCTGCAATAACAGGTTCATGTTCAGTAAGGCCCCTTTTCTGGCTCAAGCCTGATAAAGCATCAAATTCTCCTAAAATAGCTACGATTGGTTTACCATCCCCATAGCTTCCAATAAACCCTGTCTGCAGTCCGGCAACCTCTCTCTCAACCTGAAACCCTTCATCTTCCAACGCCTTACATATGTATTCAGATGATTGATGTTCTTCGAAGTAGATTTCCGGGCAATTCCAAATTTTATCGCTTAACTCAATAATTTTCTCACTTTTTTGTTCGATAAGATCAGAAATGAGTGTATGTAATTCCATGAGAAAGACCTCCTTATTGATCACACCTCTATTGCTCGGCCTCATTTTGTTTGAGCAGTTCCCCTTTTTTATCACTTATCGTTAAAAGTGTTACGATACAGACTATGGAGAATCCAATTAACATCCAAAATGCAGCATGAAAGGAACCATTAAATGCATCAACGATAAACCCTATAGCCATTGGTGTGACAAAACCAGCTAGTTGACCACCTGTATTTGCAATTCCCATAGCTGTACCAGTAACTAAAGAAGGCAATTGTTTTAGTATAATTGCTGGCAATAGAATAATCACAAAGGCAATAAATAAATTAACAATCGTTTGATACGTAATAAATGATGCAACACTTGAGGCTGTGAACATTAAATACAGCAGTATCCCAATAAAGGCACATGAAAGACTTCCTGCCAATCTTTCTCGGCCTTTTGGGAGCTTATCGATGATATAACCGCCTATATAAATCCCAGCTAACAATGTTACTCCTGGAATCGTCTGAACCCAGCCAAGAGAAATTAGATCAAGACCGCGCGTCTTCACTAAATAAGTCGGGATCCATGCTGCAAGCCCCCAGTTAACTGCATAAATACAAAAATAGGCGATAATCAAATTCCATATCATAGGTGTTTTAAACAGCGATCTGAAAATACCCTTTTGATTCGAGACTACGGTTTGATTCATTTTATCTTCTGATTTGCTTTCAGGAAGTTTTATATAGTGCCAATAAAGAGCTGCAATAATAGCACCTGCGATTCCAAATATGATAAACGTTGTGCGCCAGCCTATCGTTGTAAGCAGCCCGGCAGATGCGATCGGGATAATAAGCGCAATAATCCCGCTCGAAGACAGCATTACTGACATCGCCCGAGCACGTTCTGCTTTGGGAAACGTAAGGGATATGATTTTTGAGCTAGCAGGCTGGAAGCCACCCTCTCCAATACCAAATAGAAAACGGATTACAACCATAGAGGCTAAGGACCAAGCTGCACCCGTCAATCCAGTAAAGATCGACCACAAAATAACTGCGGTAATGAGAACTTTTCTAGGCCCAAATCGGTCTGCTAGCCATCCCCCAGGCATTTGCATAATCGCATATCCAGCAAAAAAGCTGCTGAGTAAGAGTCCGGTTGAAGATGCGCTCAAATTCAGGTCTTCCGTAATGGACAACACAGCATAATTCATAATATAACGATCCAGGTTGCCTAAAGACCAACCGATAAAAAGTAAAGCTAGAATCCAATTTCTTGTGCGTTTAGAAATCAAATTATTCAACTCCCTTATATGGAAAAACAAATTTTTTAATAAGACACATTTTTGGATTCGATAACCTTTTGTTGAAAAGACTATATATTTTATTTAATAATGTATTTACACAAGTTAACATTCCCATTTTTACATGAATCAATTTATAACGAAAAAAAAGCGGACACAAATTGTGACCGCCCTAAAAACAAAACAACACCCATTAATTGGATGTTGTTTTATTGAGAATTCCGAAAGAAATCCCATCAAACATATACTGATTTCTTTTTTCCTTAGAACGATACAAGGCTTTATCTGCACGATAAATTAGTGTCTGGCAATCCCTTCCGTTCTCTGGAAAAACAGCGATGCCTATGCTAGATGTTATATGAAGCTTTGAACCATTAATTTTGTAAGGTTCTTGAAAAACTGAAATCATATTCTCTGCAACATTGACAATCTCTATTACCTCTTTGATGCCCTTCAGTAAAACAAGAAATTCATCTCCGCCTACACGACAAAGAACATCAAATTCTCGCACACAAGACTTTATTCTTTCAGCAAATTCTTGTAGTAATTGATCTCCAACGTCATGGCCATAGGTATCGTTAATTAATTTAAACTTATCAATGTCGATATACATAATAGCGATTTTTTCCTCAGCTATTTTTGCTGATTCAATGGATTCTGTCACTATTTCTGTGAAAATCCTTCTGTTTTTTAATCCAGTTAACGGGTCATGATAGGCTAGATATTCTAATTGTGATTCATATCTTTTCTTTTCGGTGACATCCCGAAACACAATTTGAATATCTGGCTGGTCCCTTCTTCCGATTGGTATTACCTTAACTTCTGCCCAAAACTCTTTACCATCTTGTCGTACAAAATGATCGACAATCGCCTTTGGACTGTTCCGAATATTTTTATTATAAACGTCATCAAATAATTTTTGGATTTTTTCTTTTCCTTCGCTTGTCACAAAATCCCAAATGGAATAGCCTAAAATATCTTCTAACCTGATTACACCGAAAAATTCCATCCCCGATGAATTTACAAATCTTATTTTATTATTACATTGTTTTACGATTGCATCGGGTAAATATTCGACAAGCGTTCGATAACAATATTCACTTTCTTCAAGCTTTTTTTGTATTTCCATTTGCTCCGTAAAATTTTTATACATCCCAATTGCAAGAATCCTCTTATTATTAACAGACCAATAGGATGCTAAAATATCCAACATTGCACCATCTTTATCTCTTCTTTTCACAATCATATAAGGGAAGTTCTGACCATCTTTTAATTGGCTTATAAGTGCTTGGTGCTCCTCTTTTGTCATATTGGCTATGAACGGAGGAAACGGATTACCGTTTAGTTCCTCCGTATTCCAGCCAAGCATGTTTTGAAAGGCTGGATTGGCGTCAATTACTGATCCATCATAATTAAGAGCAAAAATAGCATCTGTTGAATTACTCCAAATAAGATCCAATATATTATTAGTCATTAAAGGTTGATATACCGAGTTCATCATGACCACCCAAATTCTAATGCATAGGTTGATTTATATTATTAATTGCAATCTTCTTACTTCCCAAAACCATGAACTGCCATTATAAAGTTAGATACCATTTGCCAGCTGCTCTAACTTCCTCAGCTGTCAATTGATGGCCTCTATTTTCCCAATGAAGTTCAACTTTTGCATTTGCCTTTTCTAATAGTGATTGAAGTTCTTGAGATTCGGCTGGTGAACAAATTGGATCATTTGTTCCAGCTGCAATAAACACAGATTTTCCGGATAAATCAGGAAGATCCACTCCTCTTCTAGGTACCATAGGGTGATGAAGAATGGCAGCCTTCAAAGCATGTTGATAGTGAAATAATAAACTCGCAGCAATATTCGCTCCATTTGAGTAGCCAATGGCAATAATATTGTCTCGGTCAAAACCATATTTTTCTGCTGCTTCATCGAGAAACTCATTTAATTCTTTTGTGCGGAAAATGAGATCTTCTTCATCAAAAACCCCTTCAGCTAATCTTCTGAAAAATCGAGGCATTCCATTTTCTAAAACATTCCCTCTCACACTTAATACAGAGGCTTCATCATCAATCATTTCGGCAAGGGGCAGTAGATCTAATTCATTTCCTCCCGTCCCATGAAGCATTAAAAAAGTTGGTTTATTCGGATCTTTTCCTTTATTAAATATATGTTTCATTCGTTATCCTCCTACTATTTAGGTCTTTCGATTTCAAAAATTTCCCCGATTTTCGCATAATGATTTCCTGCCAATCGGCTTACAGCAGCCAACCCTTTTGAATCGATTCTTCCATTTTCATAAATATCATTTTCTATATGAAACTGAACCACTTTTCCGATGATAAAATCACAGCCAGGCAAATCTTTATCTCCCAATTCCAAGGAATGCTCGAGTATACATTCCATTCGAATTTTTGCTTGCTTAACACCTGGAACAGAAATTTTCACACTGTCGATTTGTGTAAATTCTGCTAGCTCAACTTCACTCTCATGAGGAGGCAGACTGGCAGCCGTTTTATTTACCTTTTCAACATTTTGTTCATCGACAATATGCACGACAAATTCCTTTTTCTCAAGAATGTTTTTGGCAGTATCCTTCTGTCTCCCTGCGGAACGTTGTATCGATAAAGAAATCATGGGTGGATTCGAGGATACAATATTAAAATAACTAAAAGGGGCACCATTTAATGTGCCCTCTTCAGACAAAGTTGTAACAAAAGCAATGGGCCTTGGAATAATGCTACCAATTAGAAATTTATAATTTTCTCTTTCCGTATTTGTATTAGGATCAATGGAAAGCATAGGAATCATTCCTTCACGAAATTAATTTAATTCTCTCACCTTAATCGGTATCAAACTGCGTTCAAGCTGTTCTCTATATTGTTCATACTGTGCAGGCAACATTAACTGCTCTCCCATTGTATCTTGTGATTCATCATGGGCGAAACCTGGAGGATCTGTTGCAATTTCAAATAAGATTTCTCCGTATTCTCTAAAATAAATGGCATTAAAATAATTTCTATCCTGAACTGGAGTGACACCATAACCATTTGCTGCCACATACTTCTGCCATTCTAATTGATCATTGTCATCATTCGCTCTCCATGCGATGTGATGAACGGTTCCAACACCCATTTGGCCCCTTCCAGTAGGAGTTGCCTTCACGTCAATAATATTTCCAATATCAGCTAATGAACGGAAGCGGATAAAGTCTCCTTCTTTCCCGATAAGCTCAAGTCCCATTACTTTCTCTAACAGTTCTGCAGTTTTGTCTGGCTGAGCGGATAATAACATGGCACCTCCGAAGCCTTTGATTGCTACTTCTGGAGTTACCCCTCCAAAGGTCCAAGTATTGACTTCCCCTTCTTCCCGCTCCACAATTTCCAAGCGAAGCCCATGTGGATCATCGAATTCCAGATATTGCTCACCAAACCGTTCTGATTTAGTGAAAGAAATATTAAACTTCTCTAATCTCTCTTCCCAGAAACTCATAGCCCCTTTAGGAACAACATAAGAAGTAACGCCTACTTGACCATCGCCAATCCTTCCTTGATAAGCATTAGCCCATGGAAAAAAAGTAATAATTGTACCCGGCTTCCCGCCTTCATCGCCAAAATATAGATGGTAAGTGCCCGGATCATCAAAGTTAACCGTTTGTTTCACTAAACGCAAGCCCAAAACTCCTGCATAGAAATCTATATTCTCTTGGGGATGCCCTACGATTGCAGTAATATGGTGAATACCCATTGTTTTTTTATTCATTTATTTTCACTCCTATTTTATAAAACTATTTAGGCTAAAATTTAGTATCTCAATATCGAGATATATTATCAAAAAAAATCTAAGTTTATACTCTATTCCTTACCTTTTTCAAAAGATGCACTAATGTCTCTGCCTCTTCAGAATTTAGTGAATCAAAAAGACCATCAACTAACTCTTGATATTTAGGCATGATTTCCTTCATCAATTCATTTCCCTCATCAGTTAATAACACATGTATCGCTCGGCGATCGTCTGGACAGGCCGTTCTGCTCAGTAAACCTTTTTGTTCTAACTTGTCTAAACAATAGGTCATTGAGCTGCTTGAGATTAAAATGCGCTTTCCAATTTGCTGAATGGTTTGTTTCCCTTTTTGGTATAGTACCTCTAAAACGGAAAATTCCGTTATACTTAATTTATTTTGTGCCATTTCTTCTTTTATTTGATCATGAATTTCTTTGGATGTTTGCATTAATATCAGAAAGGGCAAATTCGTGCATGTTCTCTCCATTAGTTTACCCCCAATAATCTCAACAAATTTATTTATCTTGAATTCAAGATAATAGTAATACTTATTTTTACTTTTGTCAACAACCCTATTATTTTTCACAAAATCGTATTTGATAAAAAAGACCCAACCCTGAAATTGGATTGAGTCCATAAGATTTGATTATCTTTAGCTTTGATATCTCTTAATTAAATCAACAAACGCATCTGCAAACGATTTTAAAAATTTGATTGTTCCTTCATCTTTAACATTTCCATTTTCATCAAATAATGCTGCAACATTCCCAATATATGCTTCAGGTTGTTGAACTAGTGGCATATTCAAGAAAACAAGAGATTGGCGTAAATGGTGATTTGCGCCAAATGCACTTAAATTACCAGGAGATTGGCTGATAATCGCAGCCGGTTTACCATTCCATACGCTTTCTCCATATGGACGAGAACCTACGTCAAGGGCATTCTTTAAAACAGCTGGTACAGAACGGTTATATTCTGGCGTTATAAATAAAACGGCATCAATTTCCTTCATTTTATTACGGAATGAAGTATACTCCGCTGGAACGTTGTTTTCATCATCGAAATCCTGATTATATAAAGCTAAATTCCCAATCTCTATTATTTCAGCTTCATATCCTGAAGGGAATAAAGATGCAACATTTGCTGCTAGTTTTTTTGAAAAAGATTCTTTTCTAAGACTGCCTAGTAAGATAGCGATTTTTGTCATTTTTCATGTTCCTCTCTCTTTGTTATTTCTATACTGGATAAACTGTTTTATGGTCTGCAGTAATAATTATTTGATTCTTGTTATACTCAATATTTGCATCTGAAGAATAGTACCAGGACTTTTGGTTTTGCTCTACATCAAATAAGTTTAATTCCTCTTTAAATTTGATAATCTCGCTTGCCTCTTCTTCGGAAATGGAAAAATTAATACTCCACTTATTACCAGTTGGCTGAATCTTATAGTCATCTGTTTGATAAAAAAGGCGGCTTCCGATCGAATGACGAATTAATAACATATTACTCACCACCTAAATCAATCAATAAAAAGAAGGTTTCTTTAATTGACTTTAAGGTAAGTTGGGGTTGTTCGGTAATTCGTGCGCTATCTCTTTTCCCAACAATCACATCATTGTTTAAAAGAAGTTCTCCTTCAATAACAAACACAAACATTTTTCTATCTTGTTCTTGTTGATAGATAATTTCTTTTCCAGCCTCTAATTTGGATAAGTATAAGATAACATCACTATGAATTTTCGCCACTCCATTAATAGTTTTTGAAGAAACGATAGGTAACAGCTGATTTTTCATAGCATCAACATTATATTCAATATCTTCATAGGATGGGGGCAATTGTTTTTGATTAGGCTTAAACCATAGCTGTAAAAAGCTAGATTCTTCTTCCAAAGAAGCATTCATTTCAGAATGAAGGACACCTGTTCCAGCGGTCATACGCTGAACATTTCCAAATTGTAGGATCCCCGTATTACCTAGACTATCCTCATGTTTAAGCTGGCCCTTCAAAACAATGGATACAATCTCTGCTTCCCTGTGCGGATGGATGCCAAACCCCTTTCCAGCTTGAACGGTATCGTCATTAAAAACACGAAGCGGGCCAAACTGGATATTGGATTCATCATAGTATTCACCAAACGAAAAACTCAAATTGCTCTCTAACCAGTCGTTTTTTACTGAATAACGGGATGTTGCCGGAAATGTTTGAATCATTTTCTTCACCTCAAATATCTCATATTAAAGATAAAATATATATTTCTATAATTTATAAATTTTATATAGCATTAACTTGTTAGGTACGTCTGTTCTTCACGATATTTTTCTACTGATTCCTTAATATTAAACACATTACTAATTACATTTAGCTCCTGGTCTGAATCAGAGTACTCCGCTAATTCTTTAATATAGGATAAAGGCTCTTTTAACATTTGGTTCGCAATACTATTCATGTGCTTTTCTAATACCTTTTTGTCGTGTTCGGATAGATTTGGAAGTTTCCTATACAAGCTTGCCATGGTATCTTTTTTGATCATTGAGACCTTATAAGTAAGTGCAGAGATAATAGGGACTACACCTAATAAATTCACCCAATTAATAAACTCATCCATTTCTCCCTCGATTAGTGACATGATTTTCTTTGCAGCCTTCTTACGTTCTAATAGGTTAATACTCATGATGTCATGGAGATCATCAATATTGTAAAGAGTAACATTCTTTATTTCATTGGTATCAGGATTAATACTTCGAGGAACAGATAAGTCTATAAATAATTGAGACTTACTTGTGTTAATCATTTCTGGGTTAATGATAAAACTCTCTGCAGACGCAGCACTAATGATAATATCTGTTCCTATCATTTTAATTGGCAGCTCTTCTATCGGCATTGGTTCAGCATCGTATTGTTCTGCCAATACCTTTGCCTTCTCAAAAGTTCTATTCATGATTGTAATTTTATTTTTCCCATTACTTTTAATATTTTTCAGAAGCAATTCTGCCATTTCACCGGCACCGATAATAAGGATGGATAGGTCTTGAAATCCTGCAAAGAACTTTTTTGCTACATCCACAGCTGCATAACCGACTGAAACAGCCCTACTGCCAATCTCTGTTTCTGTGTGAGCCCGCTTTCCTAGGGTGACTGCTTTTTTAAAAGTATGATTAAAGACAGTCCCAGTTGTCCTTTCCTGTTGCGCAAGCAAAAAACTCGTTCGAACTTGTCCTAAGATTTGGGTTTCGCCTAACACCTTTGAAGTTAAACCACATGTAACTTCAAATAAATGTTTAATGGCTAGCTCGTGTATATAGAAAAACAAATAAGGTAAAAATTCTTTTTTCTCAATTTGAAACCATTCGGAAAGAAAATCTTCAAGTTGAGTCTTACCCATTTCAAGCTCATCAACCACAGCATAAATTTCAGTTCGATTACACGTGGACAAAATAACATTTTCAATAATTCCATTTTTCCTTTTCAGTGCTTTCATTGCCTTACCGAGTTGAGAAGAATGAAATGAAAATTTCTCCCTAATTTGCACGGGTGCTGTTTCATGGCTGAGACCGACAGCAACTATATACATGTGAACATACTCCTTTTAAGATTACATTAATCTGTTCAACAATTTCACATTGAACTTTCTGTTTAACATATCTCAAAATAAACTATCTTGAATTAAAGATAATTTATTACAAAATTGTTTATCTGTCAAGATATTACTTCTTCGTCTATTATTTTGTGATAATCATGTGAAGTTTTTTATTCTTGATTCCATCTAGTTTTAATCGGGCAATAACCTAACCGTAAGAACGTTGACTAGTGTGGCACTGCACCTAATGTTATTCTATCTGAGCTTAGCGGACATCAGTTCCTTTATTTGTGTCAAAATAGGTTAATTCCAAATGTTTGTGGACATTGATTCCGCTATTTTGTATAAATATAGCGATTTCCTGTGTTTTTTCGTAAATAAAGTACTCAGTGTCCGGTAAGCCCCTAAATTATAGTCATTTAATAAAAATAGCGGATTTAATGTCCTCCTCAACTAATAAAACTATAAGTCATCTAATGAAATGACTTCACCGCTTCCTGCATTTACTCCATGCTGACAATCAATTTTTCCGCATAAAACATATTGTTTTTGCTTAAAGTCATATACATAATAAGGTTTGAGCTCAAACAAATCCTTAATTTTTTCAAATGCTTCATCTTGTGTGATCGTTACTTTATCAGGTGCTTGAAATTGATCATAAATCTCCAACATTGGTTTGTTATCCATATAATTTACTACTTGAAGGCTCTTCGCATCTATCATAATCATCAGCTTTCTTTGAAAGACAAGATTATCCCGGTGGTTAGCCCTTAATATTGCATGAATATATCCTTTGTCACGATGTAGAGTTTTAAGTATCCATCTTCCAGTATCTTTCGGATATTCTTGTCTTAATAACTTCTCGACAGCCATCACACATTGCTCTTGTTCTACCTTTGTGATTGGGAATGAAAAAGGACTTGGCTCGCATGAAAATGCTTGTTCAGCTGTGATATCTTCAATCCAACTAATCTCTTTTCTTATAAATGGTTCATTGATTGGTTTATCCCAAGAAATAGTTTTATCTATTTTCAAAAACGACCTTACATCCGCTATTATTTCAAATGGAATCGTAGACGTTCCATTATTCGTAACATAAATCTCTTCAACTGCATAAACAGGAGATATTTTCTTTTGTTCAAATGAAGGAAATTCAATCAATTTCAACTGTTCCTTTGCTATATTCTCCACCTTTTCAAGTGAAAGGGCATAAGCTTCTTCTTTAACCATTTCTTTAGAAGGAAATTGGCCATGAACAGAGAACGAGGTAAGTTTCCCTTCCGAATTAAATTTAACATCAATAAATCCAGAAGGAGACACTGCTGCACCTTCAAAGCATTCTTTAAATTGAAGCTCTCCTTCGCCCTCTTTATGTAATTGAAATTGCTTCCCATATGTTAATCCAGTTTCTCGTTCAATCCATTTTATTATTGTGTCTGTATCCAGGTTGGGAAATGTAATCCCACCCTTTGCAAATGTCTTCCCCATTACGAAAATAGCACTCTCAAACTTACGAGTATTCACATTTATCTCAATTACTGCTGTGCCTTCAGGGTTTGAATCATTATCCTCTTGTTCAGTTACATCATTAGGAAACCATTCCATACAAAGTATATAAACCGTTTCATTGAAGATGTTGACGTTTCGAGAAAGGCTATGGTGTTGTAAGTAGTAATGATCTAAACCAAACTTTATCTTTGTGAAATCAATTAACTCTTGTATTCTTTTATCCACTTACATATCCCCTCTGTTCATTTAATTCCTGAATTATATTAGAAAGAAGTAATAGGAACGTCACTTCCCCGATTAAGTCTTTCTGATTTATAACATCCTTTTTCACTCGCCTAACAAGGTTGTTTTTCTAAAATCAGATAATTAGAACAGTGCCTGTGGATTGCGCTTTTTTAATGAATATCACGCTTTATGAAGCTGCCACCCTGCACTTCTGATACATCGTATATCGCTACAAAGGATTTTGGGTCAATTTCATTTATGATTTCTTTCATTTTGCTTTCTTCCAAACGGTTAATGATACAAGTGATTTCCTTGAATTGCTCATTTGAATAACTGCCAAGTGTCAGCGTATACGTTGCTCCACGGCCCAATCTCTCACGTATGGTTTTAACCATCAATTCAGGTTCAGTAGTGATAATTTTAAAGGTTTTCGAGCCACTTAAACCTTCCTCAACAATGTGAATGACTTTAGATGCTATAAAGTAGGCAATCGCTGATAATATGGCTCCTTGCAGACCGAATATGGTTGATACGACAATAAAAACAAACATATTTAAAAATAGAATTAGATCACTTGTCCCAAAAGGTAACTTTCGAGAAAGCAATACGGCTAACATATCAATTCCATCTAATGCCCCGCCATTACGTAAGGCTAATCCCATTCCAAAACCGATGATAATCCCACCCACAACGGTTATTAATAATGTGTCTCCTTTTACTATGGTTGTTACATGATGCATAAGGCTGGTGCTAACTGCTAGTGAAGCTATACCGAGAACCGAAAAAGCAGCAAAACTTTTACCAATTTGTTTATATCCTAAATATACGAATGGAATATTTAATAATGCAATTAGAAGTCCTAGGGGTAATCCAATCAATTGTGAGCCAACGATACTCAGTCCTGTCACACCACCGTCTGATACTTGGTTTGGGATTAATACCGCCTCTAGCCCATAGGCAGTTATAAATCCCCCAATAATAACCAATAGTGCCCGTACAACCATCATCAGTTTATTGCGTTTTTGTTTTATCACTGTACTCATTCATTTTCCTACTTTCAACTTTTCAATTATTTATGTAATTATTTTTAACACAATTTTACTTTTTAGCACAAATAAAACAACTTGCTGAAACTAAAGACAAGACAACGTTGATTATCGTTTTTTTATTATTCTAAAAAACCACTGCTTGTTAAAAAATTGTCCAAGAAAATAATGTTCCTGTGAATACGATGTAATGAAAAATGAAAAGGTGGTGAAACCAATGGGGAGAAATGGGGGGAAATGGATAATACATCGGGTATTGAGAGATGAGAAGCTACTATCGGAACACTTGCCCGAAACCCAATTGCTAACGGAAGAATCGTTATGGGAGTTACTTGACCGCCATAGAGTAGTAATAGTGAAACCATGTATGGGACGTTTCGGATATGGTGTCATACAAGTGTCTAAATTAGGAGAGGACCATTTTCAAATTCACAATCAAGCTAAAAAGATAACCTTCTCCAGTAGAGATCAAACATATCGATACCTAATGGATCAAAAACCGAAAAGGAAGTATTACGTTGTTCAACAGAAAATCCCTTTGGCTCATATCGATGGAAATCCTTTTGACATAAGAGTTATGGTACAGAGAAGAAAAGATTCAACGGAATGGAACGTAACAGGTAAGGTTTGTAAAGTAGCAGCTGAACATTTTATTGTTACAAATGTGGCCAGAGAGGTTTTAACCATAGAGGAGGCTAGCTTTCGTTCTTCATTATTCGATGTCCCTCTCCAATTTATTTTATCCGAAATTGACAGAGTCTCTCTACTAACTTCCGTTACATTAGGTAACTATTATTCTAGCCAACTTACTTTCGGACTTGATGTAGGATGTGATCAGAAGGGACATATTTGGATTATTGAAGTGAATCTTGCCCCTTCTCTTGTCCCTTTCAGACTTTTAAAGGATAAATCAATGCTGAGAAAAATCAAAAGCTTCTATAAACGGTAGAAAAACATTGTTAATGCAATGGTATTAGTTAATTAAGGAAAAAAGGACGAGTCCATAATGGATCATTACAAAACATGTAAGATCCACCTTTTAAAAACTTGAAACATGGTTAGCATAAGATTGCTCCACGCTGGGTAATCTTTTTTCCTCAAGGTGGGGTAGAGTCAGGAAAAAAACGCGGTTACAAAGTTAAGCCCAATTCCCCCATTCCCTAAGAAATTTGTCTACCATTAGTATAAGGTTGCCGATTCGAAAAAAACGCAACAAATTCATTTGAAGTTGTGCTAACATGGCAATACTAGATTTAGAGAATGGAGATGATATCCGATGAAAATAAATCAATTAATTGCCAACAATATTAACCGTTTAGATGCCATCTTGCCGGAAGATCAGACGCTCGGAATTGCTGGTTTGTCCGGATCTGGTAAAACCACATTTTGTCAAACCATTGGCGAAGAATCCAAAAAGCGTCTCGTTTCCTTATTGCCAAAGGCTGAATATCAGTATTTATTTCCAAATATTATGGAGACTAATTTCAGTGCCATCAAGATGGAAGAAATGCCTTTAGTACTTTTTCTCGGAAGATCATCCATTTCTTCCAATCCGCGTTCAACAATTGGCACGCATACTGGCGTATTTACAGAGATTCGTGTAAGACTTGCTGAAAAATACGATCTTTCTCCAGAAGTCTTTTCATTTAATAATGAATTAGGCTGGTGTCCTAAGTGTAAAGGCCGTGGTACTAATAATAATGTCGAATGTCCGAAGTGTGAGGGAAGGCGCTATAATCAAGAAACCCTGCAATATACGATTGAATTACTTGATCAACCACATAATATTTCCGATATCAATAACTTGAGCGTTGAAACCATTCTTTCACTAGCAGATGCTCTAAATCTTAGTGAAGGGAAACAAAATATTCTAAAAAACATCATCAATATGAATATTGGTTACTTAACATTAAATCGGATCATGGGTACATTGTCAGGTGGAGAATTAACACGTCTTTACTTGGCAGAGTTTATGGCAGTAAGTGAAAATACCGTTATTATTATTGATGAAATCTCTGTTGGTCTTGATCACCAAACACTATTGAACATTTTAGAACAGATTAAACATTTAGGCTTTAAGAATCAAATTTGGCTCATTGATCATTCAGACACAGTGCTCGATACAACGGATGAGCAATTGTTCTTTGGCCCTGGCAGCGGGAAATATGGAGGAAGAATTGTGGAAGAATCACCACGTCCTCAACCAATCGTTTTGGAACGAAACCAGGCAACGCCAACAGAATACTATCAATTCCATGATCTATATTGCCGTAATATTCAAATGGCAGAATTTCAGATTCCAAAAAATAGACTGGTAACCGTTACGGGTGAGTCTGGATGTGGAAAATCTACACTTATCAATGAATGTATAGCTCAAGATTTTCTGAAGCGATACAATAAAGATAAACTGGTTATGGTAGGTCAAGATCGAAACCAATCGATTACAAGTCGGTCAACCGTTGCGACTTTTCTTGATATTAAAAAGAAACTTACAAAATATAGTGAAGATATTGATGATATTTTTCTGCGCTCGATTGAAGATATTATTGATGAACTGCCAAAAGAAGACATCGTACATAAACGCTTAAGCTTATTAATCAAACTTGGACTTGGTTATTTGACGTTGGAAAGAAAAACACAATCTTTATCGACTGGTGAATTTCAATGTGTCCATTTAGTTTCTGAGTTATTTGCTAACTCACGAAACCCACATACGCTTTTTATATTTGACGAACCTTCAAAAGGTTTATCACAAAATATTTTAAATCAATTCATTGATAGCATAAGAATCATTCTGCAAGATGAATCCGTCTCTATCATCATGATCGAACATCATTCATATATGCTAGCAAACTCCGATTTTATCGTTGACTTTGGTAAAAGACAGCTTGCACCTGTAGAGCATCTTGATGTTGTCAGTCACGATGATTATTATCGTCTTAAAAATAGCGATGCGACCGCTGCACCATCGCCTATTTCTTCTACACTCAAGCAGCAAAATGGAATTACCTATTTAAAAGAAAATCATATTGCCTACTTTAAAGAGGCAGAAAACATCTATAAGGGCGGCATCTTAAAAAGCTTATCATCAATGGCCCGCTTAATTTATGGTGAATACGAATCTGACAAAATCGCACCTGTGATCGCAATTGATTTAGAAAGACACTTGTATAGTCAATATAGTTTTCTCTATGAAATGGGTGGATTGATCAACCATATTGTAGCAGCTCATCCGACTAATAAAGATACAAGGAGATTTGATTTCTTTTCTCCGGACAATCATTGCCCATCATGCTCAGGACGTCTTAAGATTGAAATATTTGATAAAGATCTTGTCATTCAAGACAAAAATCTTCCATTCTGGGATGGTCTATTCTATCCAGAAATAATGGAAGTATTAAAATTTTATCAATATCCAAAGTTAGAATTTCTATTTGAAGAAATTAAGAATGAACTTGGTCAAGATTTAACAAAAAGCTATCATGAGATGTCAGATGAAGAAAAGCATACATTTTGGTACGGGTATTTTGAAAAGTCATTTTATGATAAAAAAGGCAAAGCACGTAGAACATGGGTCGGTTTTAATACGATCCTTGGTATGTATATTGTTGTTTCAAAATCAATCATTAAGGAGCAAATGAAAGCTTCTAAAGAAATGATTACATGTCCAATTTGTGAGGGTACTGTTTTAAACCATCATAAACCGCTTAAATTTGGAGATATAGATATCCGTGAAATAATCAATCAGCCGATTGACCAAGTATTGAAAATAACAGGGAAGTTACCGGAACTGGAAAAATTGAAATCTATTGTCGGCGGCGATAGGCTTTTGACAGAAGATGTCTCCCTGATGCCTAGGGAAACACAAGTCTCGCTGAAAATGCTTGAACTAGAACTAGCAAGCTTTACGGGTTATGAAATGGTATTACAAAATGTCTTACCAT
The DNA here is from genome assembly GCF_036965225.1 of Bacillus sp. JJ1474. Lineage (NCBI taxonomy): Bacteria > Bacillati > Bacillota > Bacilli > Caryophanales > Bacillaceae > Bacillus > Bacillus sp. JJ1474. The sequence continues at coordinate 62,238 of NZ_JBALPC010000052.1, forward strand.
TCTGGGGCAGTATTAGCGGCAATATCGAATCCATCAGCCTTAATAATCGAATCACCATCTGTGATTTTGCCAATATCACGGAGACGAGAGAAACAATCATAGACAAGTATTTCACCAATGGTAAATATAAAAAACTAACTTATGTCTATGAAGCGTTTGGCTACAAAAAATTAGTTACCCAAATTAATAAAATTAAAAAAAGCCATCCATGTCCATTCTGTAAAGGAAAGAAAGTAATATCAGAAGATAATCTCCATGATGGTGTGTTTAAATTAACCATTCCATGTGTAAGTTGTTATGCAAGTGGCATCAATGATGATGGCCTAAAGGAACTTGTTGAAGGCATCCAAGTAAAAACATGGTTAACTGGAACAGTAAGTGATGTTGTAGATGAAGACTTATTAACAGAAGCTGTTGCACATATTCCCATTTTCAATCGTATACGTGAGGTGAATAAACGAGATATGATGGCAGTGTATCTATGCCTTGAGCAACACAGTTAAATAAGAACACGTTGTTGTTCTAGTCCGAGATAAATTCGCATTTTTACTGTATCACAGAAGGATAAAAGCCTGGGAGAAACTGTAACAGTTTTCTCTCAGGCATTTTTTGCTTTTTGGAAAGAATAAAATTGGAGGTGTTTATTAAATGAATCCAGATTGGATTAAAGTATTTGTTGCTGCTTTCTTTGAAGCTGTAGGACTAAAACTTGTTTCTTAATAAATATATTGAAGGATTTATTGTTATATAAGTTTTTTGGTCATTATAAGGTCCGTTTGTTCTTCATCACCCATATAAAAGGAGTGAGCCCCAGTTTGAACAAACCCCATTTTCTTATAAAAAGCAATAGCATTTTCATTTTTTTCCCATACGCCTAGCCAGATTTTCTTTTTCTTACGACCCATCGCAATTTCCATAGCTTGATTTAGCAGATATTTACCAAGCCCATGTTTTTGGAATTTGATCTTTATGTAGATCCTCTCGATTTCAAATGATTCTTTACCCATTTCTTCAGACTGAGCTTCATTGGTATTGACCTTTAAATATCCAGCCATTTCATTATGAAAATAAACAAAAAAGAATTCCGAAGACATATTGAATAATTCTTCTTCTAATTGTTTTAAGTTAAATGCTTTTTCCAGATAGGTATTCATATTTTCGGGTGAATTCTGATCTTTAAAAGTATCGTGGAATGTTTCAATACTTATTTCTTGGAGTGTTTGTAAATCTTCATGGGTACACTTTTTTAACTTTATTGTCATATAAATTTTTCCCCTTTACATTTTCAATAATTTCTTTTGTTTCCCTTTTTTATAAATTCCCAGTCTTTTTCAATATTTTTTCTTACTCTCTGAAGGAGGTTGAAAATGGATTCTACTTCACTTTCGGAAAATCCTGTTAACGCGACACTATTCGAATAATCATGTTCTTTTTTTATAAAAGGATAAACATTTTTTCCTTTCTCTGTTGGAAAGAGTTTTTTTATTTTTTTGTTATGTTCATCATCTTTCTTTTCAATAAAGCCATTCATTTCAAGTTTTTTTATAGCACGAGCTGCAGTTGATCGATCTACTTTAATCATCTCAGATACCTTTTCTTGAATGATTCCAGGGTTTTCACATATTCGCACAAGGTACAAATACTGCCCTTTTGTAAGGTCATATTCTTTAAATTCGATATTGCTTATTGAATCTAATGCCCTTGCTATCATTCCAATTTCACGAAGAATTTCCTTCATAATTAACTCCTTAACACATAATTTTGTTGCAAATGCAATAAGTTTAGCATATATTAAATTTAACTTAAATTTGTTGTATTTGCAACAAAATACAATGATAAAGAGGTCGAGTGAAGTGAAATATGTTTATTTTGTATTAGGAATTTTAATATTAACCTTTGGTATTTCCTTGACTATACAATCAGATCTTGGAACATCACCTTTTGATGCACTTTTGGTAGGACTGTCCATAAATGTGGGGCTTACTGTGGGAAGTTGGGAAATCATTATCGCTTTCATATTAATCTGTTGTAATTCACTTTTAAAAAGACAAAGGCCTGAAGTTCTGGGGTTATTAACAGCATTTATAACGGGTGTCGGTATTGATATGTGGCTTTTTTTATTACACAATTTGATAACACCTGAACTATGGTTCAACAAAGTGGTTTGTTTTGGAATCGGCTTAGTTGTAATAGGATTTGGAACTGCCATGTATTTACACACGAATTTTGCACCGATACCAGTCGACCGATTAACATTAATAATACAAGAATTAACTAAAACAAATATATTTTTTTCGAGAACATTCATTTACCTCGTATTCTTGATAATGGCATTGATTTTTAATGGGCCGATTGGCGTTGGTACTTTATTAACCGTTTGTTTAGGCGGGCTAATACTTAATTACTTTATGCCAGTCACTAAAAAAATATTAGACCGCAAATTAACACATTCTCGTACTTCATCAAATTATGATAAAGAAAAAAGCCATTCAATATAGAATGGTTTTTGTTTTTGTTGTTCTTGCTATACTAACCCGCCAGTAAAGTTTATGAATACCGATTCAATAGCGTGGGGAACCCTGCCTAAAGCATTATTGTAATTTTTTACGAAGTTGTTCCGCTGCAGACAGTGCCTTCAAGTCTTGAGCAATATCACTCGGTCTGTTTCCTTCTCCAATAATATATCCTTCAAAAGTTGTCCCTACAAAGGCAAAGATATGTTGAAACTGCTGAATCATTGGTAAACCTTTAATGTATGGCTGATCTCCACCCACTGCAATGACATATGCTCTTTTCTGAGACATTTGCTTTTTAAAATCGGGATACTTGGTGTCTCTTAAAGTCTGGGACCAACGATCAATAAAATTTTTCATTATTCCTGACATGCTATACCAATAAATCGGTGTAGAAAAAAGAAGAATATCATGCGGAAGAATACGATCAATAACGACGTTGTAATCATCATTCACTTCGGGAAATCCCTCCTCTGCATGCCGTTTATCTAATATCGGTTCTATTAAATATTCCTTCAGATATATTTCTTCCACAACTAAGCCTTGAGTCGCTAACTTTGTCAACGTCTCTGTATTCCCGTTTGGACGGCTTCCACCGTAAATAACTGCAATGGTCATCAGTAATTCCTCCATTTTGTAGTTGATTTGTTAGTTAGTATTTACTATTTTATAATGAAACTCAGAAACAATAAAACGGATTATTTCGATTGAATCAATCGATAATTACGATTAAGAGGAGGTGAGCGAATTGGAAATTAAACAGCTGATTACTTTTAAGATCGCCGCAGAAAATTTGAACTTTACCCAAACGGCAAAAATATTGAATTTTGCACAATCAAGTGTAACGGCTCAAATCAAAGCCCTTGAGGATGAGATTGGCAAACCCTTATTTGAGCGTTTAGGAAAAAGATTAATTTTAACAGATGCCGGATATCAATTTAAAACATATGCTGAAAAAATGATTCGTTTAAGTGAAGAAGCGATTACGGCTGCAAACGGAGAAGAAGAACTATCTGGCATTCTAACAATTGGGGCTCAGGAGAGTCAGTGTACCTATCGATTACCTCCAATTCTTAAAGAATTCAAGGCTGCATTTCCAAAAGTTAAACTAGTATTTAAACCTGCACATTCTGACGAAATAGCGAGAAAGCACCTTATGGAGGGATTATTAGATGTTGCTTTTATTATGGATAAAAGGAAGCCTGAAGGATCGTTAAGAGTGGAGCAGCTTATCAAAGAGGAGTTAAAACTAGTTATCACACCAAACCAACCTAAATCAGCTTTTTCAATAGATGATCTGAAGCATGAAACGCTATTACTCACAGAAGCTGGTTGTTCATATAGGAATATGTTCGAAGAATCCCTAAATTCTCTTGGAATCTACCCGTTAGATAAAATAGAATTTGCCAGTATAGAGGCCATCAAACAATGTGTAATTGCAGGATTGGGCGTGGCATTACTGCCTGAGATGGTTGTAAAAAAAGAACTTGAAGAGGGACGATTAAAGGAATTACCGTGGAATGCTTCTTCATCACCGCTTTATACTCAAATTGCTTGGCATAAGGATAAATGGATGACACCACCTTTAGATGAATTTATTAACTTAACTCGTAAGATGTTTCTGTCTGTATAACATTAATTATTTTTACTTCATGTCATGAGAATTAATAAACATGTTCTTCAAGAAGGAATTAAATATTATTGGTTAGAAAAAAAGGAATGTCTCTAAAATTGAGACATTCCTTCAGATTGATCTAGAGTGCAACCTGCTTTAAAAAACAAAATTGTAATGTGACAATAAAGTTATTTAATATTAATACAAAAACACATATAGTTCTGTCAAATATGAGGACGGGGTAAAAATAAAGTTGTTTAATTTTTGGTGTAGTGATACTGGACGGACTTTTCAAGAGGGAAAAGCCTGTGAAAAGTCCAACCAGTGATGCTGGACGGACTTTTCAAGAGGGAAAAGCCTGTGAAAGGTGTACTTCATTGCACTTAAAAGTAAAACAATAAAAGTCGTTTAAATCTGAGAGCTTTATTCAAGAACGCGCCTGACTGTTGAGGAATAATCCCTTACTGCATCTTTCCATAATGTGAACAGATAAGGGTTTAAAAAAAGCTATTATTTGGGTTTAGCAAAAATAATAGGTTCTATTATTTTGCCCCTGCTTTTAACAAAATTTTTTCAATCTCTTTAAAGCCTTTCTCACGTGCATGTTGTAAAGGAGTCACCTTATTATTATCTGGAATGTTCACATCCGCCCCATTTTCTATCAGCAATTGCACCGTTTGCTGCTGCTTTTCGTCTCCATCATTTAAAATAATTGCTTCTAATAAAGCTGTCCAACCAAGATTATTGACATGATTCACATCAATATCCGTATGGGTAAGAAGTTCTTTGATTACATCCACAAATCCATGTTCTGAGGCAGGGATTAAAGCAGTTCCCCCATACCGGTTTGTAATCGCCGGATCGGCCCCTGCTTCAATCGTAAGTTTTAGAATATCTATATACCCTTCTGCTCCAGCATACAGGAAGGGATTGTTTTTCATATCATCCTGGATATTCACATCTGCACCCGCCTTAATCAATACTTTTGCGGTTTCTACATCATTGTTATAGGTTGCAATCATAGTGGCAGTCCGTCCTTTTGAGTCTTGCGCGTTGATATTCGCACCTTCCTTAATGAGTCTGCTTATGGCGACTGCCTTTCCTTGTTCTGCTGCTTGAAGCAACTCTTTATTTAATCCTTCGCTCATGATTTCTTTCTCCTTTTCTTGTTTTTTCGGTTCTCCGCTATTGTTAGACATACAACCTTGCAGCAAGAGAATACATCCTATAAATGCGATCATCCACTTCCACATAAATATACGCCTCTATTCTAATATTGTTGCTCCCTTCTTTTTACCTGAGGAGTGAAATTATATTCTTTCTCTTGGAGAACATGTTCCGTTAAAATGCTATTTATTTATTTCCAAAGAACAAAAACTCGATTGCAAATTTCATGAATTTTTCGTGACTCATTTAAAAACACTCCTTGAAAAGTAAATATTAAATATGACTTTTTTCACTAATGTTTTTTGATTTCCATAGCTGTTCTAGCACAATTACGATGATCGTACCAACAATGAGACCATTGCTTAAAAAATATTGGAGAATCGTAGGAAGACTCTGAAATATTCCTTTAGGAAGATACATTATTCCAAAACTGATTAGCAATGTGATTCCTAATATAGTTAACCGGCGTTGATCTAATTCGTCTTTCAAAAGGGACTGAAACGAAATCCCGATCATTTGGACAAAGGATGCTAAACTTACGGCACAAGCAATAGGGGCGGGAAGCATGGCTAAGAAGTCTACGATCGCCGGAACACAGGCTATACCTGATAAGGCTAAACTTGCTACCAAGAAAGGCATCATTCGTTTTTGCCCGGTTAATCGGATAAAGCCTGCCGATACTGGCAATGGCACAATTCCAATCGTAGAAAAAAGAGATGAAAGAACATGTGTAATACCGCCTGCCCAACTGGCGCGGTTAATGGTTTGTTTTTCGGATTCCCCTGATTCCGGAATTGCTTGTTTTACAGCCGTAACGGCCGCTATTGTATTAGAGACTACAATAAACGTAAAGATAATGGAGGTTATCACCATTCCAGTATTTAACTGCGGAGTCCCCCATGCAAAAATTTCTGGTAATTTAATAAAGGAAGCCTGTGTGGAAATCGTATTAGGGGTTTTTCCCAATAAGAAATATAGTAACCACCCAATTAAAATTCCTAACAGCACGGAGTAACTTTTCATCCATCCTTTTCCTTTAATTGATAGCACAATCACTAAAACAAATACGCCAAATGAAATCGCTGCTATTCCATAATCCAGGTTGAACTGTTCTTGTATTCCGAGCATTCCCTCTAAAAATACACCACTTAGTTGAAGAGTCAGAATCAAAAGAAAAGAACCAGTAACTAAAGGAGTGAACAAAAACATCAGCCGATTAACCAGGCCAGTTATACCGAGAATAAATAGTAAAAATCCCGTAACTAGCAAGCCACCTTCTAAAAGTTGTAATGTTTCTGTCGTACTTTCCCCCTGCTGAGTCGCCATACCCGCTAAAATAACAAATACACTGACCCATGAACCTGCAGGACCGTCGGCGATCGGATATCGATGTCCGAGCCATCCTTGTATAAAAGAGCTTATGCCCACCACAAAAAAAGTTCGTTGCATCAATTCGGAGATTTCCTCTATCGTTAAATGAAATACTCCTCCGATTACGATCGGTAATGCAATGGAAGTGGCCAGCAAGAAAAAAAACCATTGAAATATGCTTAAACCGCTGTAAAAACGTAGTTGCTTCATATTACCTCACCCTTATACATGATGTTTATTGTTGAGACTTCCAAGTGATAATAGAAATGAGTTCTACATGGCTGAAAAATAAGGGGCTCCAACAAGAAAAGCTTTTATTTAAGTATCTCGATGTTCTTGCCAACATTTGGAAAATCTTGGAAAATCATCGCTGTTAAAGCCGTTTCGAGAAATTTCATTTTATCTAGAATCATGATATCTTAGAATGAAGTATATGAAAAATATAAAAAAAATTAATTTTACTTAAGTTTTTCATATAGGAAGGATGTTTTTCCACTGATGGATATTAGACAACTGCGATATTTCATAGCTATTGTAGAAGAAAGAAAAATTTCCGCTGCCGCTCAAAGACTTCATATCTCCCAGCCTCCGCTAAGTCAGCAGCTGAAAACAATGGAAGATGAATTGGGAACGAAATTAATAGAGAGAAATGGGAGATTTTTAGAAGTGACGGAAGCCGGAAAATCATTATATAAGTATGCGCTACAAATGACTCAGTTAATGGAAGAAGCTAGAATGGAAGTAAAGGAAGTCGGAAACGGGGTAAGTGGAAGATTGACGATTGGTGTCAATACTTTTTCGGTAGTCGAATTACCAGAGTTACTTCACCAATTCCACAAAAAATATCCTAAAGTTACTTATAAAATTCATCAAAATGAGTCAGTTCATCTTTGTCAACTGGTGAGAGACCGAATTGTAGAGCTGGCGATTATACGTTTACCGCTCGACTTAGATGATTTTTCAGCTATCCATCTTCATACAGAACCTTTTTACTTCATTACTTCAAATAAAAACGAACCTTTTAATCATCAGGTTATACTTGCTGACATTCAAAATCGCCCTCTAATTTTACCGAGTACAGAAGGACTGGGAGTTCATTATATGATTTTAGAAGCATTTTCGAAAGCTCAACTGCATCCGAACATTATTTCAGAGTGCTCTGACATCTCCCTTTTATTAGATTTAGTCGCTTGTAATTTTGGACAAGCTATTGTTCCGGAAACCGTCATTAAACAATACAAAAACTACAATATCCAAGCTTTCAAAATTAAAGATACAGAGCTATCTGCATCTACGGGCTTAATATGGCTGAAAAATCATTATCTATCAAAAACCGCTCAAAACTTTACAAACCTATTAACCGATTACCTACAGCAAAACACGGATGTACAGTCTTAAGGATTAAAAGTATTTAAAATCCCAGTCTCTCAAATGGCCCATAAAAAAGGCCATGCCTTTTCGAAAGACTATGGATGACACCACCTTTAGATGAATTTATTAACTTAACTCGTAAAATGTTTCTATCTGTATTACATCATTTATTTTTACTTCATGTCATGAGAATGAAAAACATGTTCTTCTAGAAGGAATTATTTATTATTGGTTAAACAAAAAGGAATGTCTCCGAAATCGAGACATTCCTTTAGATTAATTAGAGGACAACTCTTTTTTTATTTTTTGTAACGTTCAACAATTATATTAAAAGTTTAATAGGCTACCCTTACTCTAATAAGATCTAGAATTTTCAGTCACTTCTATTTGTTCGACACTACTCTCTTTGCTTTTGGTCCAAATAACTATGGGAATAAGAACTAATGAAAGCACAGCGCCAGCAATTGAAAGGGTTGCATAACTAGAATGTGCTACAACGATTCCAGATAAGCCTCCTCCTATTGCCCCTGACAAAGCAATCCCAACATCTACAGAACCCTGCGTCTTAGCCCGAGTTGATGGCGGAGTTGCATCTACAAGGATTGCTGTACCACTAATTAAACCAAAATTCCAGCCAAGTCCAAGTAAAACAAGTGCTGCAATAAGTATTATCATCGAATCAGCAGGTCCCATAGCTGCTAGAATGCCAGAAATAAGTAGCGTAACGGCAGAAGCAATGGCCATTGTTGTACGGCCAATTTTATCAACAAGAATTCCAGTTACTAAAGAAGGCAAAAACATAGCCCCTATATGAAATCCAATGACAAGCCCTACTGCATTCAAACCATGTCCATGGTGTCCCATATGAATAGGTGTCATCGTCATAATTGCAGTCATAACAAATTGAGTTAAAACCATTACTGAAGCACCAGCAAAAATGCCTCGCCGCCTGTTTATCAAGGATAAATTAGAATTTTCCTCTAAAGGTAAATTACCGGTTGATCTTTGAGCATCTGATATTGCTTTTGCAACAATGAATGGGTCTGGCCTAAGTAAAACTAAGAGAACCAAACCAGCAAGTATATAAGCTGCCGCAGCTAATATAAATGGACCAGCTAAAGCCGGAATTCCTATGAATATCGCAAACTCACCCATTACATCCACCAGGTTTGGTCCTGCAACAGCACCGAATGTGGTGGATACCATAGCTATACTAATTGCCTTTGCCCTTTGTGCCCGGTTTGCCAAGTCAGTTCCTGCGTAGCGTGCTTGTAAGTTCGTAGCTGACCCAGCCCCATAGATAACCAGTGAAACAAATAAAAGTACAATGCTATTTGTTACTGCTGAAATGATTACTCCAATGGCTCCGATGCCCCCAGCCAAAAATCCTGCCGCAAGTCCAGTACGACGTCCATACGCTTGAGAAAGTCGTCCCACAAGTAGTGCAGCCCCCGCTGAACCTAAAGTAAATAACGCCGTCGGAATTCCAGTTACACTATCTGTACCTAACATGTCTCGGGCTAGAAGTGCCCCCACTGTTATTCCTGCTGCAAGTCCTGCTCCTCCAAAAATTTGGGATAAGACAACAACCATTAATGTTCTCTTATATAGCTGTTTTTGTTTTTCTGAAGAACTAATGTAGGCTTGTAATGAAGCGGATTGAACATCTAACTTTTTTAGGCTATCTTTAAACACATTCTTACCACCTTTCTAGAATGCTAATTAATTTCCATAGATTTCAAATATCTTAACACGTACAAAAAAACCATACAATATAATAAATGTATGGCGAACAATTTTAGGTTAGATTGTTTAATAAACGATTAAGAGTGATCAATCCTTGTTCAAGCTCTTCGAGTGTCTCTGGTGCATAGACAGAAAACCTTACAGCCCGCTCGTAACAAAAAATCGATTCACCCTTCTCTTAATTTGACCATGTTATACCATCTTACTCCACCATGGTTTGATTCAGACATACCATGGTCAACAAATCCAAATTTTTCATAAAAAGAAACTAATTCTTGTTTACATGTTAATGTGATTCCTTCTCTTTCATTTTCTTCTACAAGCTCTTCCATTTTCTCAATTAAAATCTTTGCAATTCCTTGATTTCTAGCCTGTTTGGATACCGCTAACCCTAAAACACTCTGATATCCTCCTCTTTTCGGACTCTCTTTGATTTCTTTAAAAAGATTATCCGTTATGTAAGGTTGATTAATAATAGGGCCATTAATATAACCAAGTATTTCCCCTTTCTTTTCTGCCACAATAAAGGTATCAGCTATCAACTGAATTCTTTCTATAAATGCTTCTTTTGTAGCAGCTTCTTCTTCTGAAAAGCCTTCTTTCTCAATAAATAGCAGCTGTTCTAAATCTGTCATTTGAACATTTCTTAAAGTAATCATCTTGTCTATACCCCTTTACTATTCATTATATATAAATCTTTAGTATTTCTACTTTATTCTCTATCTGGTCTTAATTAACCTCATCTCTTTTTAGATCCATTGAAAATTTCTTCTTAAACCGGCTACGTTGCATTAAGTACAAAATTTCACAATATCTTCTAAAATTTAACCTTGATATCTAAGTATTGTTCAACAATCTGGGGCTTAACATAAAGAAGGAGCGTAATTCTTGCTGTAGAACCGCCCGATTGTAGAAGTATCTTGTTTAAGATAGGCCCTTATAGTTTGTTACTGATTTGTACAAGATGTTTCTTATTTCCCTGTTTCACTAAATTGCTTAATCCGTTCACCAATTTCGTCACGAACACGCTGAAATTCAGACCACACTTTTCCGGCCGGATCATCAAATCCCCAGTGTTCACGCTTCACATGTGGCGGTGTAATTGGACATTTATCAGCAGCATCTCCACATAATGTAACCACTAAATCAGCATTATTTAAGATTTCAGGATCAATAGTATTTGATGTTTGACTGGAAATATCAACACCAGCTTCCTGCATGGTCTTTATAGCATTCGGGTTTAAGCCATGTGCTTCTATTCCAGCACTGTATACCTTCCACTCTTCACCTAAATATTTCTTTGCCCAACCTTCAGCCATTTGGCTGCGGCAAGAGTTTCCTGTACACAAAAAATAAATAGTTTTTTTAGACATGATCTAATTCCCCTTTTAGTAAAGTAATAATGCTGCATACAGACCTAGTAAAGTGATAAATAGAATAGGAATTGTTAAGATAATCCCTGTTTTAAAATAGGTTCCCCATGAGATCTTAACTCCTTTTTGAGATAAAACGTGGAGCCATACTAAGGTTGCTAATGAGCCGATTGGGGTAATTTTCGGACCTAAGTCGGAACCGATCACATTGGCATAAATAAGAGCCTCTCGGATTGTGCCGGAAGTATTTGTTTCGGCAATCGCTAATGCATCGATCATGACAGTTGGCATATTATTCATCAAAGATGATAAGAAAGCCGCTATAAAGCCCATACCTATCGTTGCAACAAATAAACCTTGCTCAGCAGTTGCTTGAATGACACTAGCTAACGATTCAGTTAGCCAAGCATTTCCTAAACCGTATACGATCACATACATCCCTATTGAGAAAAAGACAATTGCCCAGGGAGCACCTTTTACAACTGTTTTTGTATTAACCGCATTACTTCTTCTTGCCATCAATAAAAAGAAGATTGCAATGCACCCTGCAACAAGTGACACAGGGATTTGAGTGTATTCGCTAGAAAAGTAACCAATCAGCAATATCCCAAGGACATACCAAGACAGTCGAAACATTTTATAGTCCTTAATGGCTTCAACAGGTTTTCTTAATTTAGATAAATCATACGTATTTGGAATACTGTTTCTAAAATAAATTAATAAGACAGTAATCGTTGCTACTATTGAGAAAAGGTTAGGAATAATCATTCTTGAAGCATACTCTACAAATCCAATGTTAAAGAAATCAGCCGATACAATGTTGACTAAGTTACTTACCACAAATGGAAGGGAAGTCGTATCTGCAATAAATCCACTCGCCATAATAAATGGAAAGATCATCTTTTCTTTAAATTCCAAATTACGAACCATCGCTAAAACAATTGGTGTCAAAATTAAGGCAGCTCCATCATTTGCAAAAAGTGCAGCAACGATAGCTCCTAAAATGCTAATATAGATAAACATTTTAATTCCATTTCCTTTTGCAACTCTGGCCATATGTAGTGCTGCCCATTCAAATAACCCAATCTCGTCTAAAATTAGTGAAATAAGAATGATTGCTACAAATGATAATGTCGCATTCCATGTAATTCCGATAACTTCAAGTACATCATTAAACCCAACTACACCTAATAATAAAGCTATAATTGCCCCGCCACATGCACTCCAACCAATATTTAATCCTTTTGGCTGCCAGATAACGAGAATAAGTGTTGCTAAAAAAATTATTGTTGCTACTATTGCTGTAATCACTAAATTTAACCTCCATCACTCGCACGGTGTACACACTTTCTCTTATTAGCAGCAAGAGCTACTTGTTTCTCTTTTAGGAACCACACAACAAGCAAATTCTATTTTATGGACATCACTATCAGCTCTTGTAAAGAAAAACTCCCACTCATTTCCGTCTGGATCGGTTACCCAAAATTTATCTTGTACGGCATAACAACACGTTGTATCCATCTCATCACGTGCGAAAAAACCTTCTTTTTCAAGTCTTTCCTTATGAGCTGTAATTTCTTCACTTGTTTCAACCTGAAAACCGAAATGGTTTACCTGATTCCCGTTCACTTCATCCCGAACATTTAGTGTAAAATTTAGTCCTGGACTCTCTAGTAAGAATTTCGCATAATCAGCCTTTACTTTAACAGGTTCTACTCCGAATACCTTTTGATAAAACTCAATGGATTTCTCTAAATGCGTAACGTTAATTCCAACGTGAACATATTTCATAAATTTATTCCTCCTAATTTTTAATAGATCAAAAAAAATTGATGTATAGCACAAAAAATTAGCAGCAGCTTCCTTTTCCAGTTTTTCTAAATACACAACAAAGTTCCTCAGATAATAAATTGTTTACTTCATCATCATTTAAATCATAAAAACTCCATGTGCCCTTTGTTTCCTTTCTTATTAGGTTTGCATCTAATAAAATTTTCAGGTGATAAGAAAGTTTTGATTGGGTCATCCCGAAAGTTTCTGTTAAATCACATACACATGTTTGTCCTTTTTGACAAAGTTCATACATGATTTCTAATCGTTTCTGATCGGCTAAGGCTTTAAATTTTTTTTCATATTGCTCAAATTGATTTATCATTAAAGTCATATACATTTTCTCCTTTCATCAATTTTTTTTGATATTTAAAGTAAGTATATACAAAGTGATTCTGTATATACAAATAATAAATCAATTTTTTTTGATTTATTATACAAGTGCCAGGGAGATACGTCTGGAAAAAGCGATTTACTATGTTAAAGCCGGATTTCCCAGTATTAATAT
>NZ_JBALPC010000053.1:0-2022 GCF_036965225.1 Bacillus sp. JJ1474
ACTATATCAAACCCGCCGCCGCTTGGTTGGTCTGTAACTGCTTTTACAACGAACGGAAACTCAAAAGAAATTTTATCATTATTGGTTAACTTAGAAATAGGTAGAATTATCCGATCAGGAACATACTGTTTCGGAACTAACTCTCCTAAGTACCTTTTATTATTTAAATAAGTTAATAGTTCTGTTTTAATCCAGTACTTTTCTTTATCGATTTCGCAGGGCAGATGAGCGTAATTTAATATCATTTTTTGATTTAATTTTTGTAATTGATTTAATAGATTGTAATAACTATTTTCGTTATCATACGTATAAATATTTCGTGCAACTTGGAGGCCAGCATCTTTAAGAATTTCTAAACATAATGGATCAACAACATCCTTGTGGCAAAGAATGGGTGTTTCTCCTGCTAATGTTAACATGCTGCCTGAAGATGAATCTTGTGAAATGGAATTGGGGAGCCATTGGCTGTTATGATATGAACCTCTTCCATTAAAAATATAACCATCGCCAAAAATATCATGTAGCGTAAGAATCGGCTTCAACAATGTTAACATCTTCCTTTCTTATAAAATACCTCTTGCATAGTGTATTCCCCTGCATTTTTAAATGCATCTGGTTTGTACCTATCTTTTCACTTTTAGGCAATGCAACAAGCAGTCATGTGAAATTACCATATATTGAAAAGACGTTAAGAATAGTTTATGGAGTGGTTGAATTGGAGAAAAACTCAATTATGGATAAATGGTACAAGCATCAAATTTTATTAGAATGTAAGGAACTAGTGAAATTTTTACCGGAGACGCATCTTTATACGAAAGACCGATTTTGGGAAATGATGAGTCGATATAAGGAGATAATGATAAAACCTACTCGAGGGAATGGAGGAAGGGGAATCATAAAAGTATCGAAAATTACGGACGAGATATATGAAGTTCACCTTCGAAAACGACAAACAACTATTATGGAGGAAAAATCGCTCGAACAATTTTTACAAGCAAGACTTGGGGGAAGGGAGTTTCTTGTCCAAATTTGCATCTCACTTGCAAAAGTAAAAGGGAATCCAATAGATTTTCGCTATATCGTCCAGCGAAAACGAGAAGAATTAGATTGGGTGATTACAGGGAAACACGGAAAAGTAGCTCAAGACGGTTATATTATCACCAATTTACAGAATGGGGCAACTGTTGTAACGGTGGAAGAGGCTCTATTAAACTCAAATATTACCAACTTGGACTTAGAAAAAACATTGGCAGCATTAGATGATTTATCTTTAGCAGTAGCCAAATGTTTCACTAACGAATTCGATACTCATAAGATCTGGGGATTTGATCTTGCCGTCGATGAATCCGGACATGTTTGGTTGATTGAGGCGAATTCTATCCCACTCGTTGGTGGTTTTCGCTACTTAGAAGATTTATCTATGTATAACAAAATACTATGGTATAAAGCTTACAACCAAAAAACAGGAAAGAAACCATAGAGGAGGGCGGGTTCTAATGAAAAAGGTAAATGAAAATCACTTAGCAAACAACAATCAGGTCACTCTACTATTTAATGATCATATTAATCAAAATACCATTCATCTGCATGTAGAAACTATCAATCAATTAAACATTAATTCTGAAAAAATTGTTCTCCATTTTGGCGCATTTACAAAAGAATTGTCAATTATTCAAAATGAAACGATTGAACCGGGTAAAATTAGTCTTTCCAGTAAATTAACGAATGTGCTTTCAATTCCGGATTTGCCATACGATTATTATTTAATGAGCAACCATCTATATCTAGGTCCTGTGATTGGTTTTCTAGTTCGTCTTAAATACTATAGAAACCCCCAACAGCAGCTCTTGCGATTTAAAAATTATCATCAGATAAATGGGTTAATTTTCCTTTTTATGCAGAGCACGATGAATAAGTCAGACAAAACCATTGAAGGCTATTATTACGATCCGAAAGCAAAAAGTTTTGTTCAAGGGGTGTTTCCATATCCTTCCTCCATATTTAACCGAACGGAAATGAAAA
>NZ_JBALPC010000053.1:2051-27180 GCF_036965225.1 Bacillus sp. JJ1474
AAAAAATCGACTTACAGATATTGGATAGAAAATATTGGAGAAAATCTATTTAATTATCCTTATGACTATTCGAACAAGTGGACTTTTTGGGTAAAATTGCATAAACACCAAGACATAAGGAAACATCTTCCTGAAACGGTTGCATATAAACAAATCGATCATGTTATACAAATGCTAAACAAATATGATGATGTATATTTAAAGCCGACAAAACTTTACTCTGGTAAAGGGATTTTTCATTTAAAGAAGGGAAAGGAAGGCTATCTTTTAACTGATAATAAAGGGAACAAGATTGTTATTTCATCTATTGAAGAACTGGAAATCATTTTACAAGAAAAAATGGTTAAAAATCAAAAATATATTGTTCAACAGGCAATACGGTATGATTATACCGGAAATAAAGTAGATTTTAGAATATACCTTCAAAAGGACACGACAAAGAAGTGGAAGTATACAGCAATGGAAACAAAAGTCGCAGAAAAAGGAAGCATTATTTCAAGTTCAACCAACAGAATTAAAATGATTCCAGGTGAAAAAGCTCTTGTGGAATTATTTAAATTAAATGGGGAAAAAACGCAGCAAAAGGTTCAAGAAATTACTCAACTATGTATGAATGCACTAAAACAATTAGAAAATAACCAAAATCACTTTGGTGACGCTGCAATTGATTTTGTGATCGATCATAATCATCATGTTTGGTTACTTGAAGTTAATTTTCATTATGCCGCAGAAATTAAGGCAAATCGAACAGCAGATGAGCAACAAGTACTGCCAAGCATCCTTCCAACACCTTTTGAGTATGCTAAAGCTTTAGCAGGATTTTAATTTTATATAAAGGGACGGGGGAGGGAAACAGGTTTCGTGTCTTTAACAATTTGGCTATTTTTCATCATTATCATTTATTGTTGGGTGAAATGCATTCCTCTTAGGGAAGAAGTTGCCAAATGGGAATCTGTGACGGTAATGTAGGAATACAGAGATATTAGAAACCTCTTGGGTGTCGTAAACAAGGGAAAATAATGGGGCCATTGTGGAAGTGAGCTGCTCCATTTTGGCCACAAGCAAAGGACATTTGAAGTGTATTGGAAAGTCGAAATGTCCGTCATCGGCTTAATAGCTGCCTGCGAAAAGGAAAGTAACTGGGATCATTGTTTTTTTATCATATTTGGGGCTAAATAAAGATAATTCATATGCCTTTTTTTATCATGTGAAACACTTCACATAATAGTCGATTTTAATCCATACGCAAAAGACATAATTGGGGTATATTATTAATGTAATCATATTGTTTATATGGAGAAGAGGAATATTGTTATGAAAAGGTTATTTCAACTTCTATTATTGTTAGGCATCATTGTTACTCCATTTTTTACGCATGCGCATGTAAAATGGTTCACAGAGCTGGCTCCACAAAAAGAAGCAATTGAAAACATATTATCGCCATTATTTATTTCTTTAGCCATTTTAGCAGCAATTGTGCTGGCTTTACTGGCGATTATTATTCCCAAAACAACGGAATGGAGCACAATCAAAAAAATTGATAATAGGCTGTCAAGCTTAAGAAAGTACAGCAGACATATCTTGAAATATGGAACTGCAGTTTCTTTAATTATCCAAGTAACGAATGGCACCTTGTTTGCACCAGAATTTCTTCTTGAAAATACATTCATTATTTACCTAGTTTGGGGAATAATTGGATTATTGCTAATTCCACATCACATTCCCACAAAACTTGGGGCATTTTTATTATTAGGCTTATTCGTTTTTATAACTATTGAAAACGGTATTTTTCACATGTTGGATTACGGATTTTATATCGCAATAATTGGTGTGTTACTAGTAGGGGATACGAAACTAGAGAATATTGGTTTTCCATTCTTATATTTAGGAACGGGTTTATCCCTATGTTGGGTAGCAGTTGAAAAGTGGGTATACCCAGCAATGTCTTTAGATATCGTCCTAAACCACCAAGTTCCAACTTTTGGTTTTGCTCCAGGTTCATTTATTGTAATGGCCGCTTTTATTGAGTTCGTGGTGGGATATTTATTAGTGGTCGGAATTTTGAATCGGGTTTTGGGATTTGTTGTTACTGTTATATTTATCATGACAACTATGTTATTTGGTATGACAGAAATCGTCGGTCATTTTATGATTCATATTGTATTAATCGTCTTTATTATTGAAGGGGTGTCCTTTTACAACCCTCCGATTAAAATGCATAATACTAAAGTCGATCAGTTTATCTTTGTATTTCTAAATTTTATCTTTGTTCTAGCTACATTTGTGTTAATCTATTATCGGTTTGCATGATATACTTGTTAAAAAGGTACTGAGTCAATAGTTGCTCGACTAATATCATTACTAAACTGAACATGTCGCTGGCATGTTCAGTCTTTTTTCATAAATGATGTACTTACACAACCATTGTTGGTGAAAAAAGACATGAAATCAATATTCCTCAAGGAGTAACAAAAATGTATAAAAATGGAATTGTTTCATTAGGAGAGGTCATAGTAGATATGATTTCTCAAGATAAAACGAATAAAAATTTTCAGCCGTTTCTCGGTGGGGCAACGGTTAATTTAGCTGTAGGCGTGAAAAGATTAGGTGTAAAATCCAATTATCTTTGTAAATTAGGTGTGGATGAAACAAGTGTATTCGTTGAGAAGGCATTTAAAAAAGAGGAGGTTTGTCTCGATTATTCTGTGCGTTCTTATACAAAGAAAGTTTGTTTAGTGTATGTTCAGCAGGATAGGAACGGTGATAGAGTGTTTCATTCATACGTGAATCCAACACCTGACGAATGGCTGACGGAAAATGAATTAGCGAAAGAGCTGTTTGAAACAGGAAAAATCTTTTATTTTGGGTCGGGGACGCTTTTTCATGAAACAGCTAGGAAGACTACAGAAAAGGCATTAGAGTATGCAAAGGAAACAAATTTATTAGTAGCATTTGATGTAAACATCCGCCAAAAACGATGGGAAAGCGAAGAAGAATGCAGGAAAACCATTTGTTCATTCCTGAATCGAGCCGATTTAGTTAAGATGACGGAAGAAGAACTGCTATTTTTAACAGAAACGAAAGTAATGGATGAAGCGATTAAAAAGATTAGTAAATTTAATATTCCTTATCTTTTTATTTCAAAAGGTTCAGCTGGGGCATGTGTTTACTATGAGGGTAAAGAGCTATGTGTGAAAGGATTGGAAGTAAAGGCAATTGATACAACTGGTGCGGGTGATGCTTTCCTAGCGGCGTTATTATTTTGTTTTCATGAAAAAGGCAGACCCGTCACGGATGTACAAATGGAAGAGTTTATTTATTTTGCAAATCAGGCTGGTGCAAATGCGACCACAAGGATTGGTGCTTTATAGTAGCATTCCGTGGTTTTGAAGAAAAGTGAACTGTTCCGATTTCAATCAAATGACAATAATAAATAATCCCCTGGATTTTTGAGGTCAGGTGGATTATTTTTATAAAAATTTATGCCTTTTATGTAATCATCATGGATTAGTCGCCCATAACCCTGCTGTTTTCACAAAAACTCGCGGATGTAGCTTTAAGCCAGCAACAATGAGTTCTGCGAGATCTTCTGGCTGCATGACATTGTCTGCATTTTCCTGAATCAGCTTGTTTTCAATGGCCAAGTCAGTGGCAACAGTGCTAGGTGTTAATGCTGTTACACGAATGTTATGCTTTCGAACCTCTAGCATTAACGACTCAGTTAGCCCTAACACCGCAAATTTTGATGCGCTATATGCGCTAGTAACAGGTGCTCCTTTTAGGCCGGCAGTTGAAGCAATATTTACGATATCACCAGATTTCCTGTCAATCATGTCCGGTAATATCGCTCTTGTCACATTATATACACCCATTAAATTAACGCGTACAATGTTTTCCCATTCCTCAGGTGTTAAATCAAGAAAACCGCCAAACTTTGCTACTCCCGCGTTATTGATAAGTATATCGATCGGTCCTAAATCGGACTTAATGTGGTCAACCGCGTGTTGAACCGATTCAAGTTCTGAAACGTTGGCTGCTGCCCCTGAAACCTTCACATCATATTGATTCAATTCCGCACTGACCTTTTCAAGATTTGACATGTTTAATCCAATTAATCCGATATTGACACCTTCTTTTGCTAATGCAATTGCAGTAGCACGGCCAATCCCTCTGCCAGCGCCAGTAATAAGGGCAGTTTTTCCGCTTAGTGAATTCATATGATCGCTCCTTTAAAAAAATTTAGGGCATCGATGTTACTAAAGTAAATAATTTTAATTAATGCTAGCCCATCAATTTATTATAGCGTAAAGGGTAAATTTAACAAAAAAATCCACCCTTTAGATAGAAGGGCTCAGGTGGATATTTTGCCCGTTATTTTAATACAAGTAAAAGCTTCATTATAATCTTGTATCTATAACAATTTGGCCATTTTTCATCATGATGATTTTTCCTTTACTTATTTGCTTATGATGATTATTAATATTTGAAGTTTGGTTATTCATTTTAGGGGAATACGGTGGACAATGATCACATAAAGAGATAATAAAGTCTTCATTTGGAACTAGTAAGATAAGAAGTAAAAGAAATACCGTATTTCCATTTTGATCAAATCCAGTTACCGTTAATGATATTAAGTCCAATAACATATCGTTAAAAACGATATTTTTCTCTAGAGCAAGTGTGAAAGTTCCTTGGATAATGATTTGAAATTCTTCGGAAAAAGCAGCAAGTGTTCCATTCCCTGCAGTAATCAATTTTGCACCATTGTCGGTTGTCATACATTGAGGCAGTACAACTGTTGTTGAGTTGAATGTTATATTTCCAAAAGCGAATGAAACCGTACTATCATGTATTCTGCATTTAGGACAAATATTTGCATTGAAAAGAAAAGTATCCTGTATATTTACTTTGCTTGAACACTCACATTTTTTTTTGATTCGATTACGTTTTTCGAGAGGAACATCCACATCTACTTTTAAAGTTGGGTGAAATACATTCCTATTGAAAAATTTGTTTTCATTCTGTTTATTATTCGTACAATTACATGGATCTTTGCCACAATGCGGGCAAATTCTTGATTTAGACAATGAAAAGCATCTCCTTTCTTACAAAGTAAGACAGATAAGATGAAGGTACTAAAAGTATTAGCCTTCAAGCTCTTTAACTTCTAATTCACCATTTTTCATCATTACAATCTTTCCATTTTTTATATCCATTGAAATGCTGTCTAATTTTGAAGGTTTGACATGCCTTTGGGAAGTCGTAGGACAGTCTTTGCATAATGTGATCATTAGCTCTTTATCTGGCACTTGTAAAACAGCTGCAAAAATATTAATATTTCCATTTTGATCTAAACCACCATTTGCAGTGAAAATAAGAAAATCGTTGCCTACTAAAGATTCTAATAGATTAAGGGTAAAACTTGCCTGAGAGATTGATTGATCAATAATAAGTGTTCCAACCCCTGTGGCATTCAATATAGTTCCTTGATTTTCAGAAATACATTGTGGCTTGTTAACTTTTGATGAGTTAAAAGCCATTCCAACTTCTACAACCGAAACAGTACTTCCATGAAGAGTGCAATTAGGGCAAATACTTGCAAGAAATGTCAGTGTTTCCTGCTGAGTGTTCACTCTGGCTGAACACTCACATTTTTTTCGGTCATTTTTATGTTTTTCTACGTCAATTTCGACTTTTACATTAACCGTAGGATTAAACACATTCCTATTCGTAAACTTGTTTTCATTCAGCTTGCTACTAGAACAAAAACAGTGATTTTTACCACATGAAGGACAGTTTTGTAATTTGGACAATCATAGCCATCTCCTTTCAACAAAAGTAATTTATTATATGGACGAGTTTACGTTATTGCTTGTATTCTTTTACTAAAGTGAATGGGGAAAATAGGTATTATTAACCTGGAGCTAAAGAAGAAAATTAATTCCTTCGCACCATTTAATGAAGGGCGTTACCTTTATAAACTTCCTAACGAATAGTGAAAGAAGTTTCCCTTTAGGGGGTATAGTGAGGGCAGAAGTAGATGGGAAGAGCAGACAAATGCATAACTGTATGGGGAACAAATATATGGCCCAATAAGGCTGGAAGTATCTGCTCATTCTTTACAATTTTTGTAGTTACACTCACCTAGTTAAAAACAGCAGTGTGTTCAATTAGCGGATAGCGTGAATCAAGTAAGGGCTGTCCCAAAAGTCAATGTTGACAATGGTACAGCCCCAGATTTTTATGGTTTTTCCGTTCGTATGTAAAGTTCAGGATGATTTATCTCTTTTAGCTTCTAATGTTACCGTTTTCTTGCTCCCAATTAGATACAATAACAAAATAATAATCATAAATGCTGCAGAATAACTAAAAGTCATACCGTACCCAACACTTTTTGCTAAGAACCCGAGACCAACTGATCCAATGGCCAAACCAAAATCAATAAAAATAAGAAGCATAGAATTGGCTGTTGCCTTTTTCTCGGGTGGAACAAGAGTTAATGCCCAAGCTTGGATAATTGGATGGATAATGGCAAAAGCGATTCCGAATAATGCCCCTGAAATCAAAACCATCACCATACTAGTAGAAAAGCCTAAAAGAATCAAACCTATAGCCCCTGAAATGGCGGCTGGAATAATAAGGATTCTGTGACCGAATTTATCGAAAATTTTACCAGAGAATGCCCGAAAGATGACCATAGCAATCCCTTGTGCGATAAAAAACTGTGAAATCCTTCCGCCAACATGAATCTCTTTACCAAATGCCCCCATAAAGTTAACTGTTCCTGCAATTGTAATATAATTGAACGATACCAAAATACATGGAAGAAGGACACGCTTATCGAACATGTACTTATAAAAAGGTTCATTATTTGTCGACTGTGGACTTTCCTTTTCTTTTTTTACCGTCGAATTCTTTGTGAAAAAACTGCACACAAGTGAAAAAAACATAAGTCCGAGAGTTATCATCATCATCGACCTAAATGAATAATTTGCAAGATAGGAAATTGCGATTAGTGGCCCAATTGTCGTCCCAACGCTTGTAGACATTGCGAAAAAAACAATGCCCTCACCTAACCGAGATTTAGGAACAATATTACTTGATATTGTAAAGACTAAAATCGTAAGCATACTAAATCCAATACCTTGTAGTGCTCGAATGAATATTAAAAATCCGATTGATTGGTTTACAAAAGTAAGACCGATTGTACCCAAAAAATAAAGTAGAGAAATAATGAGGAGCAATTTCATATTCACTTTTTGGATTATGACACTTGCAAAGAAGCGCGTAATGAGAGATGCCAACATTAAGGTCGTGGTCATGATTCCCGCAATCGCAGGGTTATCACTAATAGTTGATACAAAAATTGGGAAACCTGCTGTAATCATATAAAAAGCACAAAACATTACTAAAGACAATAAAATAATAATTACATATTGGTTAGTCCAAAGTTTAACTTTTCTTTTACCCATGGTATTTAAGACCGCCTTTCAAGGCTATTTCTAAAAAAAGTGGTAATTTATTAGTAAAAATTCCTTTTAAAACATGACAAGTTTATTTTTTCCTTATTATTTAAAATTATTTAGAGTTGTTTTCAATCAAAGAAAATCTAGGTACAGGCTGCATGATGTCTTTAAGGAAAAAGCGCTCTTAAATTTTATAAAATGGAATTATCGTAGCCATTCTTCATATAACCAAAAAATAATCCACCTTTGCAGTTACTTTAATTGTCCGACTCTATGTTGTTCTTTTCTGAATATTATCATCTTTTCTGAAATTTCAATTGATACTTCTAATCTGCTATGTTACTATATTTTTCAAAGGATGATGTATATGAAGAAGTTGCCACTCAAGGAAAGGATTGTTGAGACTGCACTCGTTTTGTTTGAAAAGCATGGCTACCATGGAGTGACGGTTGGCCAAATTGTTGATGAGTGCGGGACGTCTAAGGGAGGGTTTTACCACAATTTTAAATCGAAAGATGAATTGCTTTATCACATCCACGATATATTTATCTCCTATGTTCTCGATAAAGCCAGAGAAGCATATGATAATTTTGATACACCTGTTTCTCGTTTATGCGCCATCATTCAGTCTTTTACAAAAGTATTTGATTTATACAAACCTCATATTACTGTTTTTTACCAGGAAAGCACCTATTTAGTTGGAGATTTTCATCAGAAAATTAATGAAAAGCGTGATGAGTACCGGAAATTAATCGTACATGTAATAAAAGAAGGGCAGATAAGTGGCGATTTCCGCTCAGAAGTACCGGCTGAAATTTCTACGATGTCGATCATTGGTATGATCAACTGGACATACAAATGGTTTAGTAAAGAAGGTCCACTATCAATTGATGAAATTGCACTTGTATATAATGACTTGATTCTTCATTCACTTTTAACGGAAAAGGGCATGAAGGATGATGCAGTCAAAACATATTTACTCAAAAGTCAGCCTATATCATTCTAGCTGGCTATTAAAAAACAAAGGACAGACCGACTAGTCGGTATTTTCAATTGGAACAGCCATAACAAAGACCCGCACAACATGATCCCAATTCGAAGCATTACCTATACTCTATACAGACCAACTGGTCGGTCTTTAAAAAGAGGAGGAAAAAACATGAATTTCGAATTAACGAATGAACAGCAAATGCTTAAGGAAATGGTAAGGGATTTTGCAGAGAAAGAAATAAAGCCTTACGCAAAAGAAGTGGATGAAACTTCACAAATGCGCTATGAAATTTTTAAAAAGCTGGGAGAGCTTGGTTTACTGGGCATTCCTTTTCCTGAAAAGTATGGCGGTGCTGGCGGGGATACGACCTCTTATATCATTGCAGTGGAGGAAATTGGGAGAGCATGCGGCGGCACTGGATTAAGCTATGCAGCAAACACTAGCCTCGGGGCAAGCCCAATATATTATTTCGGAACTGAGGAACAAAAGCAGGAATGGCTTGTGCCGATGGCGAAAGGTGAAACGATGGGTGCCTTTGGTTTGACGGAACCGAATGCTGGATCCGATGCAGGCGGAACAAGAACAAAAGCCGTGCTTGATGGTGACGAGTGGGTCATTAATGGAGAAAAATGCTGGATTACGAATGCTGGCTACTCTAGGCAAGTTATTGTAACCGCTGTCACGGGTAAAAAAGACAATGGCCGCAATATTGTCTCTGCGATTATTGTTCCAACTGATGCACCGGGCGTAAGGATTTCCTGTAATTATGACAAAATGGGTGTCCGCGG
Organism: Bacillus sp. JJ1474; assembly: GCF_036965225.1. Taxonomy (NCBI): domain Bacteria; kingdom Bacillati; phylum Bacillota; class Bacilli; order Caryophanales; family Bacillaceae; genus Bacillus; species Bacillus sp. JJ1474. Next base: position 11,297 of record NZ_JBALPC010000053.1, read on the forward strand.
TTCCAATACATGTGAAATTGTTCTTGAAAATGTGCGAGTTCCGAGGGAGAACTTGCTTGGCGATGAGAAAAAGGGCTTCAGCCAATTTTTATATACGTTAGATGGAGGAAGGATTTCGATCGCAGCCCTTTCTGTCGGTATTGCGCAGGCTGCCTATGAGAAAGCCCTTCAATATTCAAAAGAAAGGCAGCAGTTCGGGAAATCCATTTCTAACTTCCAGGCGATCCAGTTTAAATTGGCGGATATGGCGATGGAGATTGAATTGGCCCGTAATATGGTTTACAAATCAGCATGGCTAAAGGATCAAGGTAAACCATTTGGAAAGGAATCCGCCTTTGCTAAGCTTTACGCATCAGAAGCTGGTTTCCGCGTCTGCAACCAGGCAATCCAGATTCATGGCGGCTATGGCTATATGAAAGAATATGATGTTGAACGCCATTTGCGCGACATCAAATTAATGGAAATCGGGGAAGGCACGTCCGAAATCCAGCGTTTGGTCATTGCACGCCATTTAGGATGTTAATAGGCAGGAGGAAATAAAATGACCGAATTGATCCGAAAAAGTGTAGGGCAGCTTTTATCAGACCGAGCTAAGGAAATGCCAGACCATGATGCCCTTGTATATCCTGATCGGGGCCTCCGCTACTCATACTATGAATTCAATGCTGTATGTGAGCAGGTAGCAAAGGGCTTAATGGCACTTGGTATTCAAAAGGGAGAAAACGTTGCTGTTTGGTCGACAAATGTCCCGGAATGGGTAAGCCTGCAATTTGGCACAGGAAAGATGGGTGCTGTATTAGTCACGGTCAACACGAACTACCGCTCCTCAGAACTTGAATATCTATTAAAACAATCAGACAGTACTACACTCTTTTTAATTGAAGATTATAGAGGGAATTCTTATATCGACACCATTTATGAGCTGTGTCCAGAACTGAAAACATCTGAACCTAGAAAACTTGAGTCGAAAAGACTGCCATTATTGAAGAACGTGATTATTCTTGGTGAAAAGAAGTACGATGGAGCCTACAACTGGTCCGATATCATTGACTTAGCTAGTCAAGTTACAGATGAAGAATTAAAGGAGAGAATGGCCACTTTGGAGCCAGATGATGTTATTAATATGCAATACACATCCGGCACCACGGGTTTTCCAAAAGGAGTCATGCTGACCCATAGTAACTTGACAAATAATGGTTATAACATTGCGAAGTGTATGGAGTTAACGAACCAGGATCGGCTCTGTATTCCTGTTCCATTTTTCCATTGCTTCGGTTGTGTCATCGGGACGCTAGCCTGTGTCAGTGTTGGGGCAACGATGGTACCTGTTCAAGAATTCGACCCTGAAACGGTGTTGCGTACAGTTGAACAAGAAAAATGCACAGCACTTCACGGGGTACCGACAATGTTTATCGCTGAGCTCAATCATCCTAATTTTGCAAAATATGACCTTTCCACGCTTCGTACTGGGGTAATGGCTGGTTCCAATTGCCCGGTCGAAGTGATGAAAGCTGTTATGGACAAAATGAATATGACGGAAATTACGATTTGCTACGGTCAAACTGAAGCATCTCCGGTCATAACTCAGACTCGGACAGATGATCCGTTCGAGCTGCGGGTAGAAACGATTGGCAGAGCTCTTCCGAATGTAGAAGTAAAAATTGTGGAACCTGGAACGACCAACGAACTGTCAGCTAATCAACAAGGCGAGCTTTGCACGAGGGGCTACCATGTGATGAAGGGCTATTACAGGAATGAAGATGCAACGAGGGAGGCCATTGATGAAGATGGCTGGCTTCATACAGGTGATTTAGCTGTTATGGATGAAAATGGCTATTGCCGGGTTACAGGCCGCCTGAAGGATATGATTATCCGAGGTGGAGAGAACATCTATCCTCGGGAAATCGAAGAGTATCTTTATACCCATCCGAAGGTGCTTGACGCCCAAGTAATCGGGATTCCTGATGAGAAATACGGCGAAGAAGTAATGGCTTGGCTGATTTTGAAGTATGGCGAAACGGCAACTGCTGAAGAAATCAAGGAATATTTTAAAAACAAAGTGGCACGCCACAAGATTCCTAAATATATCAATTTTACGGATGCCTACCCTATGACTGCTTCCGGAAAAATCCAAAAGTTCAAGCTTCGTGAGCAGTCTATTAATCAATTAACCATTTGACGAAGTGCAAGGGGTAAGTGTCCCACTGCATGGTTAGATCTATAAAAACAATTAACCTAGCAACCGAAAGGAGTGATGTTCTTGTTTTCAAAAATATTGATCGCAAACCGCGGCGAAATCTCTTTACGGGTGATTCGTACATGTCAAAAGCTTGGGATTAAAACTGTTGCCATTTATTCAGAGGCTGATGCTGATTCGCTTTTCGTTCGAAACGCAGATGAAGCCTATTGTGTGGGCAAGCCCCAAGTAAACCAGAGTTATTTAAATGTCGACGAAATAATTCGGGTTGCTAAAGAAAGTGGGGCAGAGGCCGTTCATCCAGGTTACGGACTTTTGTCGGAAAATGTGGCATTTGCAGCAAGATGCAAGAATGAAGGCCTTGTTTTTATCGGCCCAGCACCTGAAATTATTGCTTCAATGGGCAGCAAAATTGAAGCGCGCAAGATGATGAAGGAGGCGGGAGTGCCGATCATTGAAGGCATTAACACCCCTCTTGCAGACGAAGATGAAGCCAAATTGGCTGCCGAAAAAATTGGTTACCCTCTTATGCTGAAGGCATCTGCAGGCGGTGGCGGTATCGGAATGCAGCTCGTCCATTCGGAGGAGGAGCTTGTTAAAGCGTTCGCCGGTAATCAAAAGCGGGCAGAGTCCTTTTTTGGTAACGGGGCTATGTTTCTAGAAAAATATATTCCAGAGCCACATCATATTGAAGTTCAAATACTGGCTGATACGTATGGAAATGTTGTACCGCTTTGGGAGAGGGAATGCTCTATCCAACGCCGCAATCAGAAGGTAGTTGAAGAAGCACCGTCCCCTTTTATTAGCGAAGATACACGCTTGAAAATGCTGGATGCAGCTGTTTTAGCAGCAAAGCATATTGGCTATTCAAACGCAGGGACGATTGAGTTTTTAGTAGATAAAGAGCAAAATTATTATTTCCTTGAAATGAATACAAGATTGCAAGTTGAGCATCCAGTTACAGAAGAAATTACCGGCCTCGATCTTGTAGAGGAACAGCTGAAAGTGGCCGCAGGTCAACCGCTTTCTTTTACCCGTGAAGAGGTAATACGGAAGGGGCATGCCATTGAGGTCAGGATCTATGCAGAAGATCCAAACACCTTTTTCCCATCGCCTGGAAAAATAACCGAATTCCAGCTGCCGGACGGTGAAGGAATCCGGAATGAATGTGCAATTGAAGCAGGTTCTCAAGTGACACCCTTTTATGATCCGATGATTGCTAAATTGATAGCATGGGGTGAAACAAGGGATGAGGCTGCTGCACGAATGAAGACGGCCCTCGAAAATTATAAAATTGTTGGGATTAAGACAAATATCCCGATGCTGCTTAAAACTGTAACTCATGAGCAATTCCTATCAGGTTACACAACGACCCAATTTGTAAACGAATATTATTTACCGTTCATTACATCAACTAAGTGAGGAGAAATGACAAATGGCGAAAATCGAAGCAAGTATGGCAGGAAATGTGTGGAAGGTATTAGTTAAAGAAGGTGACGTGGTGAAGGCGGGTCAGGACGTAGTCATCCTCGAATCTATGAAAATGGAAATTCCGATTGCGGCTGAAGAAGATGGTATTGTGACAAAGGTCTATGCCCAGGAAGGGGAATTTGTAAACGACTCTGATTTGCTTGTAGAAACCGAGTAGGGTACAAGCTGATTATGATTGATTAAAGTCCACTGGGGTGCTATGCGAATTTAGAGTGGACTTTAAGAACGGTCATAAAAGCATCGAGGGGGTGAAATGTTGAAACTGCCAGAAAAAGTCACGATTAAAGAAGTAGGGCCGCGTGATGGACTGCAGAATGAAAAAAGGCTTGTTCCAACGGAAGATAAGATCTCATGGATTAATTCGCTTTCAGAAACGGGGCTTTCCTATATTGAGGTTAGCTCATTTGTTCACCCTAAATGGATTCCTCAGCTGGCTGATGCCTACGATGTACTTAAGACCATTAAAAGAAAACAGGGCGTCACTTATGCCGTCCTCGTTCCTAATCTTAAAGGGCTTGAACGTGCACTAGAAGCAGGTATCGATGAAGTGAGCGTCTTCATGTCCGCAAGTGAGGGACATAATCAAAGCAATATCAATAAGTCGATAGAAGAAACATACCCCATTCTTGAAGAAGTAGTTAAGGAAGCAAAACAAGCTGGAAAATCTGTCCGAGGCTATGTGTCTACGGTAATTGCCTGCCCGTATGATGGAGCCGTTGCCCCATCAAAGGTTAGGGATGTTGCGGACCGACTGTTTTCAATGGGCATTGATGAGCTTTCGCTCGGTGAAACGATTGGGGTTGGTGTACCGAGTCAGGTGGAAGCCCTTTTGGAAGAGCTTTTGCCGCATTTCGATTCTGGAAAGCTTGCGATGCATTTCCATGATACAAGAGGAACGGCACTTGCCAACATAGTAAAATCCCTTGAAATGGGCATAACCATTTTTGATAGTGCGCTTGGCGGATTGGGCGGATGTCCTTATGCGAAAGGCGCGTCAGGGAATGTTGCTACGGAGGATTTGCTGTATTTGCTTCATGAAATGGGGATTGAAACAGGGATCAACCTTGAGCAACTTTTAAAATCGGCCCTGTTGATTGAAGGTACACTTGGAAAAAAATTAAAAAGTCGACAGATGGATATCTATCACGCTGGACGATAAGAGAGCTTCGTGTATATGACGAGCGTTTTGCTAGATTACAGGTGAAACGCGTACTATGGGAAGTTCATAGCGCTCGTTTTTCAAGGGACTAGGTGAAAACACGCACTATGAGGGGTTCATATTGCTCGTTTTTCAAGGGTCCAGTTGATAACGGTCACTATGAAGTGTTCATAACGCTCGTTTTTCAAGGGTCCAGTTGATAACGGTCACTATGAAGTGTTCATAACACTAGTTTTTCAAGGGTCCAGGTGAAAACGCTCACTATGAAGTGTTTATAACACTTGTTTTTCAAGGGTCCAGGTGAAAACGCTCACTATGAAGTGTTCATAACGCTTGTTTTTCAAGGGTCCAGGTAAAAACGCTCACTATGAAGTGTTCATAACGCTCGTTTTGCAAAGGTACAGATGAAAACACAAACTATAAAGCGTTTAATGAACGTCTATCATACCCCAAGAAAGAAGAACATGAAGTTCAGGGAATGCATTGATACTTTAACTGGATCTAATGATGCAGTTTTATAAGGTAGAAATTAAGGAGGGTGCAAAATGAATGAAACCGAAGCAAAATCCGAATATCAAATAAAAAAAGATTCTGTCCTGCAGGGTGGTCATGAAAAATACCATGAAAAAAATCAGGAAAAAGGGAAACTCTTTGTCCGAGAGCGCCTGAATATGCTGTTTGATAACGGTTTGCAGTCAGAGGATGGGATGTTTGCTAATATCCTTGCGGGCGATCTTCCGGCAGACGGTGTTGTCACTGGAATTGGCAAAATCCATGGGCGCACCGTTTGTGTAATGGCGAATGACTCGACCGTCAAAGCCGGTTCCTGGGGGAAAAGGACCGTAGAGAAAATTATCCGCATTCAGGAGACAGCTGAAAAGCTTCGCTGTCCGCTTCTATATTTAGTAGACTCAGCCGGTGCCCGTATTACCGATCAGCTGGAAATGTTTCCAGGCCGCAGAGGGGCAGGGCGCATTTTCTACAATCAGGTTAAGCTTTCAGGAAAAGTGCCACAAATCTGCCTATTGTTTGGACCTTCTGCAGCTGGCGGCGCGTACATTCCGGCATTTTGCGATATTGTCGTCATGGTTGAAGGCAATGCTTCCATGTACCTTGGATCCCCACGCATGGCCGAAATGGTAATCGGGGAAAAAGTAACGCTTGAGCAAATGGGCGGGGCCAAAATGCATTGCTCTATTTCTGGCTGCGGCGATGTGCTTGCGAAAACTGAAGAAGAAGCTATCGCATATGCCCGCAAATATTTAACTTATTTTCCAAATAATTTTTCCGAAATGCCTGCAAAAGCGGAAGCAAAACCACCGGCAGCATTCGAAAAAACAATTGAGGAACTGATTCCAAAAAACCAAAATGCGCCGTTTGATATGTACCAGTTGATTGATCGCTTAATCGATGAGGGGTCAATGTGTGAAATTAAAAAGCTGTTTGCGGCTGAATTAATCACATGCCTTGGGAGGATCAATGGCCAGCCAATTGGGATCATCGCCAACCAGCCGCGTGTCAAAGGCGGAGTCCTGTTCCATGACAGTGCAGATAAAGCAGCAAAGTTTATCAATCTTTGCGATGCTTATCATATTCCGCTCCTTTTCCTTGCTGATGTGCCAGGGTTTATGATTGGCACAAATGTGGAGAAAGCAGGAATCATCCGCCATGGTGCGAAAATGATTTCCGCGATGAGCGAGGCGACTGTTCCGAAGATGACTGTTATTGTCCGTAAGGCCTATGGGGCTGGATTGTATGCAATGGCCGGACCTGCTTTTGAACCGGACTGCTGCATTGCGCTACCGACAGCTTCGATTGCCGTTATGGGTCCTGAGGCGGCCGTCAATGCCGTTTATGCGAATAAAATCGCTGAGCTGCCAGAAGAGGAAAGAGCTGCCTTCATTGCTGAAAAGCGTGAAGAATACCGTGAAGATATCGATATATACAGACTCGCTTCCGAATTGATTATTGACGATATCGTAGAACCAAACCGTTTGCGCGATGAACTTGGAGCCCGACTTGATGTTTATATGTCGAAATATCTCGTGTTCACTGAGCGCAAGCATGGTGTTTATCCCGTATAAGGCGAAACAGATGGACAGATGTTTGTCCCGATTTATAATAGGAGAAGGGCCCAGATCTGGTGTCAGGATGAATTTAGATCGGCCCCTTCAAAACGCCAAAGTTTAGGGGGATAAATATATGGCAATCCAAGAAGGATTTATTGAAGTAACAGGCGGAAAGGTATGGTATCAGCTGCATGATAGCAACTCTAACAAAACGCCGGTCATAATTTTACATGGAGGTCCAGGCTCGTCTCATTATTCCTTGCAGAGATTAAGAGTGCTTGCGGATGAGCGTACGGTCATTTTTTATGATCAGTTAGGCTGTGGGAAGTCAGACCGGCCTAAAGATGAATCATTATGGACGATAGATCGCTTCGTTGAAGAATTAGGGCAGATTAGAAAAGCACTTTCACTTGAACAGCTCCATATTCTTGGACATTCTTGGGGGACGACCTTAGGAGCTGCTTATTTATTAACTAAGCCTGAGGGAGTAAAAAGTGTTATTTTTTCAAGTCCATGTTTAAGCGCACCTCTTTGGGCAGAGGATCAGGAACGAAATCGTTCCTTATTGCCGGAAGATATTCAAGCTACATTAAGAGAATGCGAGGAAAATGGGACAACAGATTCAGAAGCATACCATAAGGCCACTGCAGAATTTAATAAGCGGTTCGTTTGCCGTCTTGATCCTTTCCCTGAGTTTTTAAAACAGGGAGCACAGTACAAAAATCCAGAAGTGTACAATATCATGTGGGGGCCATCAGAATTCCATGTTACCGGCAATTTGAAAAATTTTGACTGTACAGCCCGTTTGAATGAAATACATATTCCGGCACTATATACATGTGGCCGCTATGATGAAGCGACTCCACAATCAACGGAATATTTCAGCAAACTAACTCCAAATGCGAAATTACATGTGTTTGAGAACAGTGCTCATATGCCTTATCTGGAAGAAGAAGTAGAATATTTAAATGTAATCCGATCATTCTTAAATAGTGTGGAGTAAAAACAGAACATGGGGAAATAGACCCCAACCATTGGACCGGACATGAATCTAGCATGATCGGTCCTTTTTCGATTGTAAATTAGAACTACTAGATCAATTGTTAAAGATTATCCACTCATTGCGGACCATTCTTATCTAAGTGATTCTGTATATAACAATGTGAAGTACTGTCATTTTGGCGAGTCATGCGCTGAACGGCTTCTTACATGCCCTCGATTTTTCAATTGCCTTTTGGGACCAGAGAAAAACCATAAGGTAAATATACCTAACCCCTCCAAATGTTTCTTTGTGATTCTATGGTAAAATAGGAAAAAAGTTTTTCTTTATTTATTAAATGTTGTAATATTTATATAGACTTTTAGACTATAAGGACACAAAATGGAAGAATTGCTCCATAGTTTCTCCTATTAAGAAAAGGATACATATTAACCTTTCCTAATAAGATCCGTGAAAGGATATTACTATTATGAATAATAAATAAAGAGGATAAAAAAAATCATAGTGGCTTTATCGATTCCGTCATAGGCTCAACAACAACCGAAAATGTTGAAAGATTTGGCCGGGCAGCATCCGAATATTTGAAAGGCTATAACGGCGTTGTAGATGAAAGTGGAAATATCGTAAAAAAAGGGCTTAAACATGTATCTGATTCCAAGGTTCATCCTGACTTTCAATACCAAAATATTAAACAGCAGTCGGGTTTTTCTGCTGAAATTCATTATACTGATCACACAAATGCAGAAAATATTATTAATCGAAATCAAACTCGTGTACATCGCTCTAATGATATCGGCAGAGGAAATGATCCCGTATTTGATATTTTATCAGTTGATGATCATGGAAATCCGACTTGGGGTGCGCAAATGAAGTTTTGCGGAAAATTTGGTACTCCTGAGGAGATAAAAGCAAGCTCAGAAGCTCTAGTCAAAAAAATGACTGGAGACAAATGGGAAAGATATAGAGGAAACAAAGTTTTAGTCCCAAAAGAACAATATGATATCGCGAAAAAGTATGCTGAGGACACAGCGAAAAGTTTGACTGATCAGGCAGATCAATTTAGACAACAAGGCCATGTTGAAAAGGCGGATTTACTTGATCAAAAGGCACAAAAATACTTGCAAGTATCCAAAGATTTAGAAAATAGCGGTATTACCTCTGAAGAAGCCATTTTTATCCGTGAACATCCAAAGCTAGCCACTGCCAAATATGTAGCTAAAACCGCACATCGTTCCGGGATGGAAAATGCGAAGAGTGCTGCGGTTATTTCAGTTGCTATCTCTTCAGCCCAAAATGTGGCAAGAATTATTCGTGGGGATAAAAGTGCTAAAGAAGCGGTCAAAGATGTTGCTAAAGATACGGCAAGTGGTGCTGTAACGGCTTATATCATTGGGGCAGGTGATACCGCTATTAGGGGATTTATGGCAGCGAGTAAAAAGAGTGTCTATGTCCATTTGTCAAAATCGAATGTGCCTGCGATGATTGCAACGACTGCCGTTCAAGTAAGTAAATCACTGATTCGTTATGCGAAAGGTGAGATTAATAGCCTTCAACTTGCAGAAGAACTTGGGGAAAAAGGGACAGGAATGATGGCAGCAAGCTTTGGTGCCGCAGTTGGAACAGCCATTTTCCCTGGGGTTGGCACAATAATTGGCGGGATGGTCGGCTATATGACAAGCTCTACCATTTATCAGGCTTGTATGCAGGTTTTACATGAAGAGAAGGTGTCACTATCGAGAAGGAATCAAATTCGATCCATTGCAACAGCAGCAATAGAAGCGATGGAACATCAAGGAAATGAATTATTAGCGTTAGTGAATGAATTTTATTCGAATAGATCCAAAGTGTTTTCAGAGAGTCTACTAATGATAGATTCTGCAGCGAAGGATAGCAATTTGAATCAATTTACAGCAGGCCTTAACCAAATAGCACTTGAAATGGGAGGCGCACTGCAATTTAAAGATTTCAATGAATTCAATCAATTTATGATGGATAAAGAAGCCGTCTTAGATTTTTAAATCTAAATATTACAACTGGAGGAATTAAATATGCCATTACCATTAGTCCCAGCAATTATTGCAGGAATCGCAGCAGCGACAGCGGCAACAGGAGTTAAAAAAGGGTTAGATGCAAAACGTGATATGAGTGAGGCCAAATCCCTCAACGCTACCTCACAAGAGATGGCCAAGGAAGCTGAAAAATTTATTGAAATGGCAAAAGAGAACACAAATGAAGCCATTACTATTTTAGGACAGGAAAAAATTCGCATCCTGACAACATCCATTAATGAATTTGTTATTCACTTTGAAAAGATTAAAAATATTAATCTCAAAAATAGTGAAGGGATCGATGAACTGAAAAATTTCAATCCATCCAGTGAAAGCTTTAAGCAATTAAAGGAAGCATCCTTTGAAGCAAAGCAGGTAGCGATTAATGGGATTGCTGCAATTGGATCGGGAGCCCTACTTGCCTATGGAACATATAGTGTAGTGATGGGGGGACTTGGCGGTCTTTTAGTAACCGCTACAACGGGTACGGCTTTAACATCCTTGACAGGCGTTGCAGCAACCAATGCAACATTAGCATGGCTTGGCGGCGGAGCATTAACAGCCGGCGGTTTTGGCATGGCTGGCGGGATGGTTGTATTGGGTGGTTTAGTAGCAGGTCCTGCACTCGCCATTGGGGGAACTATTTTTGCAAGCCAAGCGAAAGCTGCATTAAATGATGCTTATGGAAACTTTGATAAAGCTAAAGTATTTAAGAAACAGGCGAAAAATATCGGCATTGCATTAAAAGGAATTTTCACGCGTGCGAATCAATTAACGGAGCTATTGCAAAAATTGGATACCCATTTTTCTCAGCAAGTAATGAGAATGAAAGACATCATCCAGCGCCGGGGTCTGGATTGGCAGGATTACACAATAAATGAACAGCAGGACATTTATAAATGTGTTCAGTTAGCGCAGACCATTAAACTTATCCTAGATACTCCTTTATTGAAGCAGGAAGGCCAATTAGATGAGGCTACTAATAAAGTTCTTGAGGATGGAAATAAATATTTGCAAATGCTAGCACAAGTTTAGAGATGTTTCATTGTGATCAATGCGGTTTGTGCTGTAAAGCTGTCGGTTCATCTGAGATTTATCAGCATTTAGACCGGGGTGATGGAATTTGCATCCACTTTAATATAGATACGAATTTATGCAGCATTTATGAAAATCGCCCGCTTATTTGCCGGGTAGATGATGCGTATGAGGAATTTTTTAAAACAAAAATCACAATGGACGAGTACTACAGGATAAATTATCGATCATGTGAGATTTTGAAGGAAAGGGAGAATACGAGAGTGAGCGATATAAAGGATGCATTGATTAATAAATTTGAGGAGATATTTGGGTACACACCTGGGGATGATTATGCTCCTCGCGTTAAAAATGCACGTGATATTATTTGTCAGGGAAAATACAAAAAAGAAGATATGATTGATATTACAGATACAAGTTTATCGAGTAATGGAAAAGCCGGCTTAGTGTTAACAATCGATTCTGTTTGTGTTAAGGATGCCGCTAACAGTACATCTAAATTCATTGCTAAATATGAGGATATCGATTATACATATATGAATGAAGACAGATTTCTAGGCGTTGATATTACAGCTTTGGAACTAAACATGAAATACGATAAAACATACAGAATCAGCATTGACGCGATTAACAAAGCCAAATTAATTGAATTTATCGACTATGCAATCAGCCTTTATCAAGAAGATGAAGAATTAGTGTGGTAAATGGATCATAGGGACGGGTACCCCGTCCTATTTCATTGCTTTTAAAATCAGGTCATTGATACAATAAATAGTATGTAAACCAATAACGAATGTTTATATTCTGATTTGATTTAAGCAATTAAGAACGATTTAAATTCAATCAATATTCGAAGAAAGATATGTGCTTTAGTATCGAAAAAAGGAGAATTTCTAAATGGAAATTGGAATAAGTACGTTTGTCGAGACGACACCAGATGTCAAAACGGGTGAGGTAATCAGTCATGCACAACGCATCCGTGAAGTAGTTGAGGAAATTGTATTGGCGGATCAGGTAGGTTTGGATGTGTTTGGAGTGGGTGAACATCATCGCGAGGATTTTGCTGCTTCCTCTCCAGCAGTTATCTTAGCTGCCGCCGCTTCCCGGACGGAGAAAATTCGTCTAACGAGTGCTGTTACAGTGCTTTCTTCAGCCGATCCAGTTCGTGTGTTTCAAGATTTTGCAACAGTTGATGCCATTTCAAATGGCCGTGCAGAAATAATGGCCGGCAGGGGATCATTTATTGAATCATTTCCATTGTTTGGCTATGATTTAAAGGATTATGATGAGCTATTCGAAGAAAAATTAGAGTTGTTGCTGAAAATTACTGCATCAGAAAAAGTGACATGGAAGGGCGGTCACCGGCCGGCTATTCATGATCGCGGCGTGTATCCTCGGCCGGTCCAGGACCCATTGCCAGTATGGATTGGAAGCGGTGGAAATTCCGAATCGGTTGTTCGTGCTGGTCTGCTTGGATTGCCCCTCGTACTCGCAATTATTGGCGGAAGTCCGCTACAATTTGAGCCGCTTGTACAGCTTTATAAAAAAGCAGCAACTCATGCTGGACATGATTTGTCCAAGCTGTCTGTTGCTTCGCATTCTCATGGTTTTATTGCTGAAACTTCAGAAGAAGCAGCGGATAAATTTTTCCCTTCCACTCAGCAAGTGATGAATAAATTAGGAAGAGAGCGCGGATGGGCTCCTTATACTCGGTCCACTTTCGATGCTGCACGCAGACTAGAAGGTGCCCTGTATGTTGGTGACCCACAAACAGTTGCTGACAAAATCATACACCTAAGGAAAAACGTGGGCATCACTCGTTTCATGCTTCATGTCCCAGTTGGCACGATGCCCCATGATGAGGTTATGAAAGCAATTGAGCTTCTCGGAAAAGAAGTCGCCCCAATGGTGAAAGAAGAAGTTGATAGATGGGAAGCGGAGATGGAAGGTCGAAAATAAGATTAGTTGTTCATCATGTGGTAATTTAGATTTCACTTTAAGTGGGATCTATTTTTATGCTTTAAAATAGTTTGGAAGCTGCCAGTACCAGATTTATCCTTCAACAACGGATTGTTTAGTATGATTAATCGAACTTGTGAGCGAGAAGGATGCATATCTTAATGCCTGCTGAATTAGTATGGAATAGGGGGAAAACATGGAAGTTATATAATAGTCGAATGTGAACCTGCCACTACGTATCGCATATAAAGGAGTATAGTGACAAATTTTGAAGGGGGTACATAAACATGGACATCTTTACTGCAATTTCCACAAGAAGAAGCATTGGGGTTGTTAAACCAGACCCTGTGCCTAAGGAGCATATTGAAAAGATATTGGAAGCTGGTACATGGGCGCCGTCCCATTATCGTACTGAGCCATGGCGATTTTTTGTTTTAACTGGTGACGCGAGAAAAAATCTTGGAAAGGCGATGGCATCATTTGCAAAGAAAAGTCTAGATGATCCACTAAGTGATGAAGGAAAAGAGAAATTGGAAAAGACTGCGCAAAAAGCTTTAAGGGCTCCAGTTATTATTGCAATTGCAGTGGAACCAACTATTAATGGGAAGGTATTAGTAAACGAAGAACATGCCGCGGTCCATGCTGCGATTCAAAATATGCTTCTTGCAGCCCACGCTCTTGGCTTAGGAGCGATCTGGAGAACCGGAAAGGTTTGCTACTCGTCTGAGATTAAGCAATTTTTTGGGCTTGGGGAACATGCTTTGATGCTTGGTTTTATTTACATCGGCTATCCAAGTATGAAAGAATTGACAGGGAAAAGAAAAAGTATTACCGAAGTAACAAAGTGGNNTGGATGTAGGGACTCATTGTATATCTTAAAGGCAATCCTTCATCGAAAAAATAGGATAGTGAACCACTCAATGTCCATGCACAAAAGGTATAATAAACTTGGAGTGGCAGACATTAAATAGGCAGGATTTTTAGTATTTGATGTTCATTTTTGTGCAAATGAAAAAAGGTTAGAAAGGGAGGGATAGTGTACATATGACAAATAAGGAAGATGAAGCTGCAGCTGCTGGTTGGAATTTTAACAATAGTTATGCCCAATTACCGCCACCATTTTTCACCAGCCTTAAACCAACACCTGTGCGCTCACCAAAAATGGTCATTTTTAATGAAGCATTGGCGGAGGCATTGGGGTTAAATGCTAATTCTCTGCAAAATGAAGAAGGAGCTGCAGTGTTTGCTGGCAACCGCGTTCCTGAACAGGCGCATTCACTTGCTCAAGCCTATGCAGGTCATCAATTTGGCCATTTTACAATGTTAGGAGATGGACGTGCCATTCTGATTGGTGAGCAAATGACTCCTAAGGTGGAGCGATTTGACGTACAGCTTAAAGGTTCGGGGAGAACACCCTATTCGCGCGGGGGAGATGGACGTGCAGCGTTAGGGCCGATGCTTCGTGAATACATTATCAGTGAAGCTATGCATGCACTAAGGATTCCAACAACCCGAAGCCTAGCCGTTGTGACAACGGGGGAAAAGGTGATTCGCGAAACAGATCTTCCTGGTGCTATTCTTACCCGTATCGCTGCAAGTCATCTGCGCGTTGGAACCTTTCAATTCGCTGCAAACTGGAGACCAGTAGAAGAATTAAGAATCCTTGCTGACTACACGATAAATCGTCATTATCCAGAAATTGAACTGGATGAAAATCGATATCTTACACTTCTTCAGCAATTGATCAAGCGTCAAGCCGCATTGATTGCTAAATGGCAATCAGTTGGCTTTATACACGGAGTGATGAACACTGATAACATGACCATCAGTGGGGAAACGATTGATTACGGCCCTTGTGCCTTTATGGATGTGTACGATCCAGATACAGTGTTTAGTTCTATTGATAGACAAGGACGCTATGCCTACCGCAATCAGCCAATTATTGGCGGGTGGAACCTTGCACGTTTTGCGGAAGCCATTTTACCATTGTTGCATGAGGATGAAGAACAGGCTCTTAAGCTGGCGCAAGATGAGATTTCCAAATATAGTGAAATCTATCAATCATATTGGCTTGCTGGCATGAGGGCAAAACTTGGATTAACGAATGAAGAACCAGGAGATACCTTATTAATAGAAAACCTTTTGAGCATTATGCAGAAGGTCAAGGCTGATTATACAAATACTTTTCGTGCTTTAACATTAGACAAGATGGAGAATTCTCTGCTTTTTGGCACACCTGAATATAATCTGTGGCATGAGCTCTGGGAGGCGAGATTGACGAGGCAGCAAACATCGATGGAAGCCACTCAACAGTTAATGCGTAACAGTAATCCCGCTGTCATCCCGCGAAACCACCGGGTGGAGGAAGCACTTGAGGCTGCAGTTAAGAATGGGGACTACAATGTGATGGAACGATTGCTCCAAGCTCTTTCAAATCCATTCGCCTATACAACTGAACAGAATGTATACTGCACAATACCTGATCCATCAAAGCTTCCGTACAGAACCTATTGCGGAACTTGATGCATCGTGAAAATTAAGTAATAAATAAATTGTAAAATCAATCAAATGAGATTAATTTTAATAATTTCAAGCAAAATAAGAGGGTGTTAATTGAATTTTTTTAAGGGAGGTTTTTTAGGTGGCAAAAAACAAGCAAACACCCTCAAGTCAAGTCGATCAAAAGCAATTACTCGAGGACAAAGTAGAAGCTCAGCGAAAAAATGGATTTGAAGACAATCATGTTCGCCGCGTAACGTCTAATGGTGCACAGGGTCAATAAATTGGAAAAATCTAGAGCGTTGCAGGGTAATGATTTCCGCTTATAGTAAATTTCAGCCTATACGGGAACCAATGGACCAGAATGCTGCCCGTCCCTTGCTTTTGTAACCGATCATGGGCATCAATCCAGGGTAATGGTTCCCGC
>NZ_JBALPC010000054.1:0-8726 GCF_036965225.1 Bacillus sp. JJ1474
AGAATTAATAGGAAGTTTAAGATACCCTTATGTTGGCATTAGTCATATTGAAAATAAAGTAGGGGTAATAGATTTTTATGGCAGGAGATTTTTTATAGATGAAATGAATGGAAGAATAAGGGGTAAAGACTTTGTTAAATAATTTGCAACAAAACATTAAGTATTGTTCTAACTTTCTTCTGACACACTTTGGTTTTAAACGCCATTCGTGTGTTTTTTTATTATATAAGCCTTTAGTCATATTAATAATGTAAAAAAGAGGAATTAATACTCAGAAACTAAACTATAGTCCAGACGTAAGTTTAACTGAATATAACCATTTTGTTTTTTTACTTTATTACATAAATTTGGAGGAACAGAAATGAATGCGAAAAGAAATTTCTTTACGTTTTTATTATGTTTGTTAAGCTGCGTCTTTATCCTTTCAGCTTGCAGTAATGCTAGTTCAAGTGATTCAGAGACAAAAGCTTCTAAAAAACAGGAACAAAAGCAAGATAACAAATATGAAAAGCTGGCAGAGGAGAAAAATAAAGAATTTGAACTTGAACCGATAAAATTGACTTCTTACAGTGAAGAGATCGGTGCAACTTTTAAGAAGCCTGAATATAAAAAATTTGCAGTAAATGGGAAAGTTATGGTCGAAGGAGAGATCGAAAAGCACTCCTTATTGAAATTTCATTACGCTTGGATCAAGGTCCATTCTGATGAAGAAGGACGAGCAGGGAATAAGCATGGATACTACACACCAATTAAGGACGGCAAATTTAAGCAGGAAATTCATTTCTTCAATGGAGAGGGCGAATACCGAATAACTGTCCAGCTTCCTAGTACAGATCGTGAAAATTATTATTATGATACGGCCAAATTTGAAGTTTATAATGTAAATCCTGAAATTCAGCGGGATATTACGTATACACCATTTGGTCAGGATGTTGAGCTTGCCCTAAATTTGGATTCTAGCTTCGTAGAAGAGGATGGAATCTTTCAGTTAAAAGGGAAGGCGGGCAGTTTGAAAGACGAGGATACAATCATGCTCAGGCTCAATAAGGACTCTGAAACATGGAAGCATGTGATTCCTGTTAAAAATGGGGGATTTTCCTATGATATTCCTTTGTTTTATGGTGAAGGGATACATAAGCTTGAAGTGTTAGTTCCTGATAAGGAGCGGGATAATTATTACCAAACGGCTACAATGGTTTTAATAGATAACAAATCTAATCGGACGATGAAGCCGATCGAGTATTCTAAAACTTATATGGAGCGTGGAGTTACATTAGAGTATCCTCTATTTGGCGGGGAAGAGTCGGAAGGGACTTTTAACATTAAAGGTTCCATTGACCCGAACGCTGAGTTTGCTTCTAAAACAACGCACATTTACATTACATCGAAAAAAGGCGAGGATGAAGCTTTAGATGTAATCCCAATTAAAAACTTTACATTTGATGACTCTTTTTATTTACGATTTGGTCCGGGTACATATGAAGTGACAGTTAGTGTACCTGAAATAAAAGAAAAGAACAGTGATTACTTCCGATACTTCGGTTTTGCGCAGTTCGAAGTAGAATCAAAAGCCCTTAAAGATGAGCGGGATCTTCTCCCTTCCCGCGGCGTTCAATCAGATGCCCCTCAAATCGAAGAACTGGCAAAGGAGCTTATAACAGGAAAAAGTACCGACCGGGAAAAATCAAAAGCCATCTATGATTATGTGGCCCAAAATATTAGCTACGATGTTGGGAAATACAAGAATGATGAATTCGAATGGGATGACAGTGCATTAAAAACTCTTGAGCTAAAAACAGGGGTTTGCCAAGATTATGCTTACTTAACGATTGCACTTCTTAGAGCAAGTAATATTGAAGCTAGATTTGTAGAAGGAATGGCGCGCGGCGGATTTTGGCCTGCAAGGCATGCATGGGTTGAAGCTAATATTGATGGAAGCTGGGTGACGATGGACCCGACATGGGGTGCTGGTTATTTAAAAGATAATCAATTTGTTGCTAAATTTACTGACACTTATTTTGATCCGAGTATGGAGGAATTTAATAAAACGCATACACGGACAGGTGTTTCTTATTAATTTATTCTTGAGTAAATGGAATCTCTGAATCTTGTTTTCAGAGATTCTATTCAATTTAATGGCTAACAGTTTCTTCGAGGGAGCTTTTCTTCTTCTCCTAGTCAAAGTTTTTTTATTCCCCTTTATTTCCCATAAGAAAAAAACCCCAGTATTTTGGAAAAGGTATTATACTAAATATATAGAAATAGAAGATGTATCACTCTTTAATCAAGCTTGCGATTATTCTTCAAATTAAAGATTAGCAGAATATTACAGGAATTTGACATAATTTATCGAATAAATTACAAAGGAATGGCGATTTTTAAGCAGAATGGTAGGCTTGTAGCATTGTTTTTTCTTAATAAATAATGAAATGACGCACAACAGGAGGAAATATATGACTAGTGAGCACATGCAACCTATGATAGAGAGAGTTTTAGCGAATATTGAAAAGGTTATGATTGGAAAACGCGAAGTTGCTGAATTAAGCTTAATTGCCTTGCTGGCGGAAGGGCATGTTTTATTAGAGGATGTACCTGGTGTAGGAAAGACGATGATGGTACGTTCCCTTGCGAAATCGATCGGGGCGAATTTCAGAAGGATTCAATTCACACCTGATTTATTGCCTTCAGATGTGACAGGGGTTTCTATTTATAATCCTAAGGAAATGGAGTTTCAATTTAGACCTGGTCCGATCATGGGGAATATTATTTTGGCAGATGAAATCAATCGTACCTCACCGAAAACTCAGTCAGCTTTACTGGAGGGAATGGAAGAAAGCAGTGTGACGATTGACGGAGTGACACATACACTTGAAAAGCCGTTTTTCGTTATGGCGACTCAAAACCCAATCGAATACGAAGGAACCTATGCTCTTCCGGAAGCTCAATTAGATCGATTTTTATTAAAAATGAAAATGGGCTATCCGGATATGACGGAAGAAATGGAAGTGTTAAACCGAGCACAAAAGGCTAGACCCATTGATGATCTTGAGCCGGTTATTGATTTAATAGAATTAAGAGATTTACAGGAAAAAGTAAAACAAGTTCATGTAGATGGAACGATCAAACGCTATATCGTTGATCTGGCAAACCGTACGAGAACCCATTCAAGTGTTTATCTAGGTGTTAGTCCAAGGGGGTCTATTGCGTTAATGAAGGCTGCGCAAGCCTATGCCTTTATATATGGAAGGGATTATGTTCTTCCAGATGATGTTCAATACTTGGCACAGGCTGTTTTTGCTCATCGCATTATCTTAAAATCAGAGGCGAAGTTCGAAGGCATTACTGCTGAAGAAGTAGTGGATCGAGTAATGGCAAGGACTCCTGTTCCGGTACAAAGGCTTGTGAAGTAGATGAAACGCCTATTATCTAATGTAAGGAAGGCTTGGAAGCTAGCTGCTTTGTACCTTTTAATTTTGGTTACCTTCTCCTATGCCATGTTCCAGGGAGGGTTTGTCAGCTGGTTTTTATTTTATAGCTTTGTCCCTTTTGCCATTTATGCGCTTTTTCTTTCCTTCTATCGTCTCCATCATTTACAGGTGTCCCGTGTATTCTTAAAGACGGAATATAATGCGGGTGAGTCCATAAAGGTGGAGATTACACTGAAAAGGAAAATGTCGTTTCCCTTATTTTATATCGTCATAGAGGATGAACTCGGCGAGCAGCTCCGATATTCGCAAGAAAGGAATCGGACTAAATCCTTCTTGTTTCCCTGGTTCAAAAAGGAAATCAATTGGGACTATCAAATCAATGATCTGCCAAGGGGAGAGCATCATTTTCAGTCCATAAGGGTGAAAACGGGTGACCCCCTCGGCTTAATTGAAAAAGAAATACACATACAGACAGATCAGAAAATCATGGTGTACCCGGCATATGAAGAATTAATTTACAGACCGCTTGAAAACCATTTTGATCAAGGACTGACAGCATCAAAGGAACGTGTACAAAGAGATACGTCCATGGCAATTGGAATACGGGAGTATCAGCCAGGGGACCGATTTTCATGGATTAATTGGAAAGCAACGGCAAAGCGAAATGATATTATGACGAAGGAATTTGAGCAGAGGCAATCCCATGATGTGTTTATTCTTATGGATTGTGTGCCGTCTGGACGTTTTGAAGCCATTGTTTCTTTCTCAGCCTCTATTATTAGAGCTATTCTCCAAAAAGGAGCACAGGTTGGTTTTCTTTCCTCTTCTTCTGAAAGAATCGCATTTCCCATAAGAGGCGGGGAAAGCCAGCAAATGCAATTATTCTATCATCTGGCGAAGGTGAGAGATGATAGTCCGGTCCCAATAGATCGTATCCTTGAGGCTGAGGGATTTTTGCTTCAGCAAAATAATCTCATGCTGATCACTGCACAATTGACTAGAAGCTTAATTGAAAAAGCAGGTCTTTTAGTTTCAAAAAATGGCTTAGTGACGATATTTATCGTGAAAAATGAAATGGAATCACTTTTACCGGATGAGCTTACACTTAAGGGAGCTGCTAATGCAAGAGGGCTGCGAGTTGTTTTAGTTCACAGCGGAAACTTTAAGGCTGTTTTTTCGGAGGTGGCTCGGGCATGAAGTCTCAAAAAGCCCAAAAGGATTTAGCTTCTTTTCTGCTATATACATTTGGCTTCCTGCTGCTATGGGAGTGGCTAAGACCGTTAGAGCAACTAACAGATACATCGAATATATGGGTTTTTCTCCTTTTCAGTATCGTGTCACTGCTATTGGCCTATTTAGGTACTCATTTTTTGATCAGCGGTTTTATTAAATGGATGTTAATGGTCTATGTTTTGCATTCCTTATATTTTGAAGGATCGTTTTTTAGATTAGATTGGATACCTGTTTTTTTGGGGGATTTTTATAAGAGCTTATTGCTGCTTGTAGAAAGGGACACATCTAGCTTAAGTAATCTTTTTAAAAGCTTTCTATTTTTTATCCTCCTCTGGTTAATGACTTATTTAATTCAATACTGGCTCATTAGGAAAAGGCAGATCTTTATCTTCTTTTTCATGACATTAATTTATATTACCGTGCTTGATACGTTCACTCCTTATGAAGCGGAAGTGGCGATTGTCAGAACGGTCATTTCGGGATTTGTCATTATGGGGACGCTGACCTTTTATCGGCTTATGGATAAAGAAGTTATTCACGGAAGGGCAGAGTTCTCTCGCAAATGGCTGACTCCTTTAATTGTCATGATTGTTATTAGTGTTGCTTTTGGTCTTGCTGCACCAAAGGCTGATCCGATTTGGCCAGATCCAGTTCCGTTTATTAAATCGTATGCAAAGGGCAGCGGGGATGAGAGAGGCGGTATTCAGAAAATTGGCTATGGCTTGGATGATTCCCAGCTAGGAGGACCTTTCATTGGTGATAATCAGGTTGTGTTTAGGGCAGAAATTGAATCACGCCAATATTGGAAGGTAGAGACGAAAGATGTGTATACAGGTAAGGGATGGATTACCGCTGGCCCTAGAGAGGAAGTTACACCTTTTCGTATAGAGGATGTTGTTCCTGTTTCTTCGTTTATCGATCATGATGGTGTAAATAAAGTCGAAGAAATAAGCTTTATAAATGCGTCAATGGATTATAAACATATTGTGTATCCTTTAGGAATTAAGAGGATTGAAACACCCTTTCATCCTGATAGTTCTTTTCAAATCGAGAATTATACGGAAAAAATCCATACTTTATTAGGTGGAATACCTGGGTCAATCAACAACTATTCGGTTATTTATGATGTGCCGAAATATAGCGTGACTGCTCTCATGAATGCAAGTTCCGAAATCAACAATGCGCAAAATAATGCATTCATCGAAAGATATACACAGCTTCCTGATGAACTTCCTCAGCGAGTTCGAGAATTAGCCATGGAGATAACCGAAGGCAAGACCACATGGTTTGAACAAGCAAGAGCGTTAGAGTCGTATTTTAAAAAATCAGGCTTTGTTTATGATCAGAAGAATGTTGCTGTCCCTGGTGCTGATGACGATTATGTTGACCAGTTTTTATTTGACACAAAAAGAGGGTATTGTGATAACTTCTCTACTTCCATGGTTGTGATGGCAAGGTCTCTCGGTATTCCTGCAAGATGGGTTAAAGGGTATACAGAGGGTGAGTACAAGGGGCTCGCTGAAAATAGCCGCAGGATTTTTGAAGTTACAAATAATAACGCCCATTCATGGGTGGAAGTGTATTTCCCTAATATAGGATGGGTTCAATTTGAACCAACACAGGGCTTCTCTAACAATGTTCAATTTAATTTTGATCAGTCGTCACAAAGTAATACCCAAACTGCAGATAATCAGCCAAAACCAGAAGAAAATGAAAAGCCTGAGATTGAAAAAGACAATCCTGAAAAATCAGCTTCGTCCTTTTCATTCACGAAGCTTACTCAATCTGTGAAAGGATTTTTCGCAAAGACTTGGAAGTGGCTGCTGGGGTCTGCTCTAGCCCTATCCTTATTGCTGCTAATTATTTATCGCTTACGCGGCAAATGGCTTCCTTATTATTTAGCCTTAAGGTTTAAATGGACAAAAAAAGATGAAAACTTCCCTAAGGCATACTTGCTTCTATTAAGAGAATTGCAGCGCTATGGGCTGTATCGTAAAGACGGGCAAACCCTTAGAGACTATGCTCAGTATGTGGACCGTTTCTATTCAACTAGTGAAATGAGCAAGCTTACCTCCCGTTACGAGAAATTAATTTATCGAGGGGAAGTAGCAGAAGGAAGCTGGGAAGAGACGAAAGAATTGTGGGAAAATTTAATTAAAAAAACAATAGCTTGACCGGAAAATTAACCTGTTGATACAATAGGTTCGTTAATCTGTGAAATATTATAATTGAATGTAATCCTTCATATATCCTCGATAATATGGTTCGAAAGTTTCTACCAAATCACCGTAAATGATTTGACTATGAAGGCAGATTCTTCTATCCCTTTATAGGGATTTTTTTACCAGAATGTCTGCCTTCACCAATAATGGGGGAGCAGAGTCTGGTTTTTTATTTTATTTGCGTGGTTTTATGAAATGTATCTGCGTTATTTTTTATGTAATAGAGAACACTATTCATAATAAATGGTATTTTATTAAATTTGTGGGGTGAACAGCTTGACAGCGAAACTAGAAGGACAAGAAATGATCGTTGTATTAGATTTTGGAAGCCAGTACAACCAGTTAATTACACGTAGAATTAGAGAATTTGGTGTATATAGTGAATTACACCCTCATACGATTACAGCTGAAGAAATTAAAGAACTGAACCCGAAAGGTATTATTTTCTCAGGTGGCCCGAACAGCGTATATGAAGAGGGTGCTTTCCGCTGTGATGAGAAAATCTTTGACCTAGGCTTGCCGATTTTCGGAATTTGCTATGGTATGCAGTTAATGACGATGCATTTAGGCGGAAAAGTGGAGAAGGCAAAAAATCGTGAGTATGGCAAGGCTGAGCTGAAGATTGAAAATGAATCTAAGCTTTTTGCGAATCTTCCTTCAGTCCAAACGGTTTGGATGAGCCATGGCGATTTAGTTGTAGAGGCTCCCGAAGGATTTACAGTAGATGGTGTAAATCCATCATGTCCAATTGCGGCTATGAGCAATGAAGAGCGCCGCATGTATGCTGTTCAATTCCACCCAGAAGTTCTTCATTCTGTTTATGGGAATGACATTTTGAAAAACTTTGTATTTGGTGTTTGCGGATGTAAAGGCGACTGGTCGATGGAGAACTTTATTGAAGTAGAAATGGAAAAAATCCGTCAAACGGTTGGCAACAAAAAAGTACTTTGTGCGTTAAGTGGCGGCGTGGACTCTTCTGTAGTCGCTGTTCTAATTCATAAAGCAATTGGCGATCAGCTAACATGTATTTTTGTTGACCACGGGTTGCTTCGTAAAGGGGAAGCGGAAGGTGTCATGAAGACATTTGCTGATGGCTTCCATATGAACGTAATTAAGGTAGATGCTCAAGAGCGCTTCTTAAGTAAGCTAAAAGGTGTTTCTGACCCAGAGCAAAAACGTAAAATTATTGGAAATGAATTCATTTATGTATTTGATGATGAGGCTGACAAGCTTGAAGGCATTGAGTTTTTAGCCCAAGGTACGCTTTATACAGATATTATCGAAAGTGGTACAGCGACTGCGCAAACAATCAAGTCCCATCATAATGTAGGCGGGCTTCCGGAAGATATGCAATTTAAGCTGATCGAGCCGCTTAATACATTATTTAAAGATGAGGTTCGCGCTTTAGGAACAGAGCTTGGGATTCCAGATGAAATTGTTTGGAGACAGCCATTCCCAGGTCCTGGTTTAGGCATTCGTGTTTTAGGTGAAATTTCAGAGGACAAGCTTGAAATCGTAAGGGAATCTGACTATATTTTACGTGAGGAAATTGCGAAGGCTGGCCTAGATCGTGATGTTTGGCAGTACTTCACTGTCCTACCTAACATTCGAAGTGTTGGGGTTATGGGAGATGCCCGTACCTATGATCACACAATCGGCATTCGTGCAGTTACATCCATCGATGGCATGACATCCGATTGGGCAAGAATTCCTTGGGATGTTCTTGAAGTTATTTCTTCAAGGATCGTTAATGAAGTAGCTCATGTTAATCGGGTTGTGTATGACATTACGAGCAAGCCGCCGTCAACAATTGAGTGGGAGTAGGAAAAGCGGAAGCGCCTTC
>NZ_JBALPC010000054.1:8761-8978 GCF_036965225.1 Bacillus sp. JJ1474
CCTGCGATGAATATTCGCAAAAGCGTTGTTTATGGAAATTGACAAAAATACGAACAATACAAAAAGCGGACATGAAAATGTTCGCTTTTTGTATTGACGGACTTTTGTCCTGCTGGTAAAATAAATTTGAATTTAATATAAGTACTTCATCGTATAATTCTGGAAATATGGTCCAGAAGTTTCTACCGGGCTACCGAAAATAGCTTGACTACGAGGT
>NZ_JBALPC010000055.1:0-9335 GCF_036965225.1 Bacillus sp. JJ1474
GGTAGTTAAGAGGGGTTTAAAACGCTCTTCGACACGGAAACTCAAAGTTTAAAGGTAGTTAAGAGGAGTTCATATCACCCTTCTATACGGAAACCATAGACGAAGGTAGTTAAGAGGGGTTTAAAACGCCCTTCAGTTAAGGGAGAGAAAGTAATGGAGAAGCTAAATATCCTTATTATTGATGATGAGGAGGATATGAGACATCTAGTTGAAATGTATCTGGAGAATTCAGGCTTTCACTGTTTATCTGCTGCTAATGGGGAAGAAGGGTATGCCATCCTAAAGGATACATACATCAGCTTAATTATTCTTGATATTATGATGCCAGATGAAGATGGGTATGAGGTATGTAAGAGGATTAGAGAAAAATATAATATCCCGATCATCTTTTTATCAGCCAAAGGGGAGGAATGGGACAAAGTGCAGGCCCTTCAGCTTGGCGGTGATGATTACCTAGTTAAACCATTTAGTCCAGGAGAGCTTGTCGCAAGAATTAATGCCGTCCTACGCAGAAGCGGTATGACAAAAACTGACTCATATATCCAAGTTGGAAAAATAATCATTGATCAATTGGCTAGAAAAGTATCAGTAGCAGGGCAAAGTATATCTTTAACATTGAAGGAGTTTGAACTTCTCCTATGTTTCGTTGATCATCAGTCACAGGCTTTGAGCAGAGAACAGCTTCTTGACTCAGTTTGGGGAATTGATTATATAGGGAGTCTTCGAACGGTTGATACACATATTAAAACATTAAGAATGAAGCTTGGTGTCGGGGATTATATACAGACTGTATGGGGAATCGGCTATAAATTTGAGGTGCCTTCAGAATGAAGTTTAAGTTTACCGATAGTCTGGCAAAAAAACTATGGCTCACCATTACAGCGGCCATTTTAATTACGATTATTTATTCCTATTTCCTCTCTTATTTATTTTATGAAAAGCTATATGTAAATAATGTAGAGACTTCATTAATAGAGGAAGGAAATCGTTTGGCAAGCGAATATTATGGGGGAGCTTTAACAGAGGAATTAATTGATAGAATTGAATGGTATGGAACAAAATCTGAATCAGAAATTTTTATTGTCAGCAATCCCAGGGAGCTAAGTGCCTGCTTACCCTTTGATATCGATTATGAGGCATTAATAAGCGGGAAGGAAAGAGAACAGCTGCTTAAAGGTGAACCGGTACATAAGATTGGTTATGAGGAGCGGTTTGATCGGCAAATTATGGCTGTAGTTATTCCTCTTTTGGATGAAAATAGGCTTGAGGGAATTATTTATTTATATTTACCGCTAGCAAAAATTTCAGAGGTCACAACAGACTTTGCTTATTTATGGATGATGGCGGCCTTTCTATTTTTAATTATTGCTATTTCTTTTGGAACAATCCTTGTCCGAAGGCTGACAAAACCGTTACTTGAGATGAAGGCTGCAGCTGAGTGTGTCTCAAAGGGGGAGTATTCAATCAAGATCGATAATCAATCAACAGATGAAATTGGTCAGCTTGCCCATGCATTTAATCATATGGCTTCTTCTATTCAACGAGAGGACGAAAGGAAAAAAGAGTTTCTCGCCAATGTCTCCCATGAACTTAGAACCCCAATAAGCTATGTAAAAGGGTATAGTGAAGCATTAATTTCTGGGATTGCCAAAAAGGAAGACCATGATCGCTATGTCCATATCATTCATCGGGAAGCAGGAAGAATGGAACGGCTAGTAGGTGATCTTCTTGACCTTTCACGACTGGACTCTGAAGAATTTAAGTTGGAAAAAATGCCGCTTCCACTTGCACAAATTATTGAAAACTCTTTGCAGAAGTACGGACCAATTATGAAGAATAAGAATGTAGACCTCCAATATCAGCTCGATCCGGATATTATAATAAATGGAGATGAAGGCCGGATTGAACAGGTTATCCAAAATATTATGGACAATTCCATACGATACACTGACAAAGGAGAAATCAGACTTGAGCTTTATAAAATAAAGGAAGGCTGCTGTATAGAGATGAAGGATACAGGAATAGGAATTCCTTCTGAAGATATTGATAAAATAAAGCAGCGATTTTTCAGAGTAAATAAGGCAAGGACCAGAAAGGATGGGGGAACAGGTTTGGGGCTTGCGATTGTCGAAAAGATTGTTAATCTCCATGGCGGGAAGCTAATGATCACGAGCAAGCTCGAATTAGGGACAACTGTTAGGATTATTCTTCCAGTTATCGATCTTTAGTTATAAAAACATCATATGTGTAATATTTTTGTAACAATAGTAAAACAAGCTGCCTTTATAATAACTTGTCAACACCGAATTCTTAGTAATATTCTGGAGTAACTTTAAGGTGGTTTCTTCTAAAGGATTATCTATCCAAGTAAATATCCTCCAGTCTATTTTTTATAAACCTACAAAGTAAAAGGTTTTACGAGATTCATGTGATTATTCTAGCTTTATATTTTTCATATACAAGGAAATTGTTAAATCTCTCCAGAAATATTACGGAAAACCATGTGTTATGATGATTGTGCAAGCAAGGCAGCACACAAATAACTCACATCAGGGAGGATTTAATAGATGAATAAAAAAATGTTATTTTCAGTAGCAGCAGCGGCAGCTTTACTAGTTTCAAATCCAGTGGTGAATAAGGCAGACGCAGCATCCAATTGCCCAACACCTCAACAAGTTAAAGTTAATTACTCACAATCTACTAATGTAAATTACGATCAAGTTAATAGCATTCTGCAAAAATACCTTAAGAATTACAATATTCAATGGGATATGAATGGATTAAATAAACAATTTGCACAACAGCCAGTACAACAAAAGCCAGTACAACAACAACCGGTACAACAACAACCCGTACAAAAGCCAGTACAACAAAAGCCAGTACAACAAAAGCCAGTACAACAACAACCGGTACAAAAACCAGTTCAGCAAAAGCCAGTACAACAACAACCAGCTAAAGCTCCAACAACACCTGTTTCTTCTTCTGTAAGTGCTTTTGAGCAAAAAGTGGTTGAATTAACAAACCAAGAGCGCGCTAAAAATGGCGTACCAGCATTACAGCTTGATGTAAACTTAAGTAAAGTTGCTCGTGCAAAGTCATTAGATATGAAAAATAAAGGTTATTTTGATCACAATAGCCCAACTTACGGATCACCATTTGATATGATGAAGTCATTCGGCATCACTTACCGTTCAGCAGGTGAAAACATTGCTATGGGACAACGTACTCCTGAAGAAGTTGTTAACGCATGGATGAACAGTGATGGTCACCGTAAAAACATCTTAAATGCTAGCTTTACACATATCGGTGTAGGATATGTTGCAGAAGGTAACTACTGGACACAACAATTTATTGGAAAATAATATATAATCATGTTAAAAAGAGCAGATTAAAAATCTGCTCTTTTTTTCATTTATTATAGCAAATCATTCCTTTTTCTCTTTCTCTTTTAGCTTCGCAAGTTTTTCAGACAATTTATTTGGATCAATTTGACCCTCATAGCTTGTTCCTATACTTAATTTTCCTGAAAGTTCCTTTATTCCAAGCTGCTCAAAATTATTGGCGTATTCCATTTTTTCTACAGAAATATTTTCGATACTTAAATGATCAACAATAAAGGTAGGACTTTGAGAATGCAACTCTCTTTGATTTTGTTTCTCTAGGAAAATGACTTTTTCTTCTAAAAACTGAATTTTATTGTTTAGCAAAGCAATTGTTAATTCAAAGTTATGAGTACGCTGTTGTTCTTGATCCTTTTCTCTATTGAGATGGGCATCTTGGATTGGACGATGTTTTAGCTCGATTTTTTCCAATCTATCCTCTAAATCATTCACTCTAGATTGTACTTTATTCATATCGTCTGATCCTTTTAATCTTCGGTATAGTTCAATTTTCTTTTCGAGTTCAATAAGTTTATTATTTATTTTCTTCTGCTCAAGATGTTCCACTTGAGGTGGAGGGGATTCTTTAAGAGGAGGTACTGGTCTGCTCTTTTTATAAAAAAACCTCATTTTTTTAACCTATTGGTGCTGATTCATCATGATCAACCATTATAGGGATGTTTTCCTTATCACTATAATTAAAAGGAAGGATAATGGTTAAAACTCCCTTATCGAATTGTGTCTGGATTTCATGCTTATTAATGGCTGCAGGTATTGTTATCGTTTTTTCAAAAGTTCTATTCGGTCTTTCCTTTAAATAATACTTGATAGATGGTCTAACTGTTTTACATTCTCCCCTTAAAATAAGCTCACTTTGCTGAAGAAATACTTTAATATCACCCTTTTCGACGCCTGGAAGCTCTGCTTCAACGATAAGGCTTTCGTTAGTTCCATATACATCACAACGCGGGAAAATATCCTGATTTGAAAAAAATTTGGTTGCTAGTTCTTCTGTAGCTTGGGCCTGGTTATTTTCAAAAATTTCATTCCAAAATCCTTGTGATTGATATTGTTTTGTTAACTCTAGCCATTGTTTCAATTTTTCAATATCCACAGAATCTCCTCCTTCAATTTTCTTTGACTTTCATCCCATTTCATGATTATAGGATTTCTGTAACATCAATTTCTGAATATTGCATATCAACATTTTTCGGTATTTTTATTTCAAGCATTCCGTCTTTAAAATACGCAGAAGCTCCTTTTTTCTTCACAAGAGCTGGTAGTATGATGGTGCTCTTATCCTCAAATTCAGGTATATGCTCAATCATCATCTGATTGGAAGTATGATAAATTCGCATGTCTTTTAGCCATTGTTCATTTTTTATAGGAATTCTTACAAATACATTATCATGAGTCTCAAAAACGGATGAAGGAAGAGAAGAAGAAGAAGATGATGGAGGGCTTTGCCTCGCATCGTTTTGAAAGCCTGGCATGAAGCTTTGTGGCTGCATCATCCCTTGCATTCCCTGCGGAAACATTTGATTCATCATATTCTGGACATATTTATCAATTTCATCCGGCTTCATCTGTTTCATCATATTTTTCATATCTTTATTAAATGGGAATAGGTTCCAGGGGAACATGGAGCAATCCTCCTTTCGAAGCTGCAGTTAAAATGCTTTCCTTCTTTAACAAACTGTTATATTTGGTTTTGTATGGGAATAGACGGGTTAGCAATTTGATCTTGATCGCTAACGTCTACATCGCCTACAACATTAGAAGAAAACGATGTAGTAGGAGATAAATCACCAAAAGCAATATTAGCACCAACAAACTTTGAGTTGGCAGTATGGCTGTTATGAATGGTAGGACCAAGTGAAATGGCTCCATTATTGTTAATTCCATTTGTTTTTATATTAAAAATATTAATTTGAAATGGCATAATGGTTCACTATCCTTATATTTGGTTGGCATTGACCGGAGAAACAGAGGCAATGTCCCCTTGATCATTTAGATCTGGATCAATAAATACATTTTCCATCGCTGCAGTCGGTGGAGCAAAGTCGCCAAAGGATGAATTCTGACCCTGTGATTTCGTATTTGCAGTTGGGGAATTGTAAAATGCCTCTCCAATAGTAATGGATCCGTTAGTAGCAACACTGTTTACCTTTAAGCTAAATATGTTGATAACTGTTTGCATCTTTACACTTCCTTTAGTTTCATTCGTATGGTTTAAGGTATGCAGGTACCCGCCTAATCGTTAATAAAATAAATACGTTTAGAATTTCATTTCATTTGCATATCCTTATTGTTCTTAATAGTATATTGATTAGGAAGGTTTAAAAATAAATGGAATTGCGAGGTATTTCTGTGGGAGGAAAAACAGCTTTAATAACAGGGGGAGCAACAGGCATTGGCAAAAGAACAGCTTATCAGCTGGCTGAAAATGATGTTCATCTTGTAATCAATTACCGAACAAGCAAAGTGGAAGCTGTCTCACTTGCCGAAGAACTATCCAAAAAATTTGGAACGAAAAATATCGCTATCGGCGGAGATATCGCAAATTTAGAAGAATGCCAAAAAGTTATAGATGAGGCTTTGTCCATGTATTCAAGTATCGATATATTAGTCCATAATGCGGGTCCCTATATGCATGAAAGGAAAGTATTAACCGAGTATTCCTTTAGCGAATGGAAATACATCATCAACGGGAATTTAAATGCTTTATTTTATTTAAGTAAATTGTTGTTGCCTGGAATGAGGGAAAAAGAGTGGGGCCGAATTATCACAATTGGCTTTGACAGGGTTGAGACGGCACCTGGCTGGATCTACAGATCTGCATTTGCTGCCGCAAAAAGTGGCGCTGCTTCATTAACTAAAACGATTGCACTGGAAGAGGCAAAATATAAAATTACAGCCAATATGGTTTGTCCTGGTGATATCACAGGGGATTGGAAGGACAAAGAGATTATTCAAGCTGCAGAAGTAGTAAATTATGACACCCCAATTGGCAGACCTGGAACCGGAGAGGATATTGCAAGAGTGATCTCGTTTCTTATCGATAAAAATTCAGATTTTATCACAGGAAGCATCATCTCCGTAACCGGTGGAAAGGATGTTTTAGGAAAGGCATTCAGAGATTAATTCAAAAAAAGATGGGGAACCTGAGAGTTCCCCATCTTAGCTAAATTATGCACCTTGTTGCTTAAGTGGTTTCCTTTGAATAAGCACAAGCCTGCTAGATAAACAGATTGCCCCAGCAGCTAAACCGGTAATTAAACCAATCCAATAACCGAATGCTCCCCAGTTCGTGTAATTTGCCAGAAAATAGCCGAAAGGAAGACCAATGACCCAATAGGAAATTAAGGTCATAATAAGGGTAATATTGACATCTTTATATCCCCTCAAAGCCCCTTGTACTGGTGCTTGAATAGCATCCGAAAGCTGGAAAAATATTGCGTAAATTAAGAATTGAGCGGTAAGATTTATTACTTCAGGGTCATTTGAGTAAATACCAGCGACCTCTGAACGGGTAAAAAATAATAATATTCCACATATGGTAGCCATAATTACGGCAATGGATATACCAATCCAGCTATATTCTTTCGCATCCTTAAATCGCTTAGCTCCAGTTTCAAAACCAACAACAATCGTTAAGGCCATAGAAACACTTAGTGGAACCATATAAAGGAGGGATGCAAAATTTAATGCTGCTTGGTGAGCAGCAATGGTTGCCGTAGTAAACTTACTCATAAACAAAGTAACCGCAGCAAATATACTCGTTTCAAAGAAGATAGCAAAGCCAATAGGAATTCCGATGACAAGGATTTCCTTCCATTTAGCAAAAGAAACAGCATGAAGCTTCCGAAAAATTCCAAATGAAGAAAAGGGAACAGCTTTATGGACGATTATAAAGGCAATAATGCAGAGTAGCCAATAGGTTATAGCCGTTGCATACCCTGATCCTACACCGCCAAGCTCAGGAAATCCCAGTTTCCCAAAAATCAGCAAGTAATTAAAAATGATATTAATTGGCAAGGCCATTAGAGTTATAAACATCGATACACGAGTTTTCCCTAATGCATCGATAAATGAACGGAGTACACTGTATACGAATAGTGGAACCATCCCATAGCTTAAAGCTACTAAAAAGCCATGTGCCTTCAAATGCACGATATCCTCTAGGTTCATTGCATTAAGAATCGGGTTAAGTGCAAGACCCCCACAAATTAGTACAATAATGGACATGACCACAGCAAGATAGACCCCTTGAAGGACAGAAAAGGCTACTTTATCTTTTTTTCTCCCCCCAATGAGCTGCGCTACAATAGGCGTAATCGATAATAAAATTCCGCTTAGCCCCGTAAAAACAGGCATCCAAAGTGATGAACCGATTGCGACTCCTGCTAAATCCTTTGAACTATAATGCCCTGACATCATCGTGTCAAAAAAACTCATAGAATACATAGCAAGCTGTGTGATCAAAATCGGAATTAATATCGTTAACAATTGCTTTAATTTATCTTTTTTGGTGAATGTTTGATTCATTATTGATTCCTCTTCCATTTTTAGTTCAAAAAAGAAATTATATCATATACCTAATCAATAATACCTTAAAAACATTGTGGAATGTGAAGTGTCATTAGTTTGGTATAATGATTTTTCAATTATGTGAAATTTTAAAAATCATGAATGAAAGAAGATCATTTTGCGAAATATATGTAATAAAGAAATGCTTTAATCTTGGGTATAATAAAGGAGTGGAAAAATATGAGCTTTCATATAAATAGAATTAATCCTAATCAGACACAGGTAATGTTTCAAGATGGTCGTTTTGAAACACTCACGAATGAAGAATTAGAAGAACTAATGGGACAAATGGGTATAAGTGAAAAATCTGATGAAATGGATTCAACAATCACAGACTAAACAACAAATTGAATTTGGCTATATTAAAAAGCAAAAAGCCAACGGTCCCTCCATCGGCTTTTTGCTCCTATTATGCTTCCATTAAATGTGTTGACTCTTGACCTGATGAAGTTCTATGCCGCAGAACTTCAAATGTATATAAATCTTTAGGAATCTCATACAAATTATAAGCGATACCAGTCGCATTCAGCTGATCATAAACCAATTTTCTTGATTCATTGGCAAGAAGTACATATGGAAGCTTTTCAGCTGCCTTTTGTGAACGTATATTTTCTTTTCTAATCCGCATAAAAATTGTTTCAATGCCTATTTCATAAAAGAGCTCGTTGAAAAATGCATCCTTGGCTAATTTATTATAGCCCTTTCCATGATAAGGTTTTCCTAGCCAAGTACCTAAAAAGCCTGCATTATCTTCGAAATCAAATAAGTTAATTGTCCCAATTGGAGCACCCCACTCATCAAGAATGGTACGTGATATTATTTCACCGCGTTCTTCGGCCTCTATCGTTTGCTTTGTAAGAAAAACAAATTCATCATAGGAATAGGCTTTTTGGCGTACAAAAGGGAAGACATCTGGATGCGTCATTAAATCATATAAATCATGGCATTCATGGAAATCACGTTTCTTGAGCAAGGTTATCCCTCCAGTTTGAGGACAGTCCTTCTCCATGCCAAATAGAGATTACGGTCCACCCTCGAAATTTTTTGTATGTTGCTAAAAAATTTCGGGGTGGGAATCGAACCCACTAGAACCAGTATGACTGGTGGCGCACCATTTGCCTTCCCTATTCTATCGTTTCCGATATAATATTTATCTTACAAAATTTATAAAAAACTATTTTACTATCGTATAATACTAAAAAAAAATAAAAAAGGGAATAGGTATTTTGTGAATTTTTTTCAACAAGTTTCAACAGTAAAATCCTACAATTTTTTTATCGCAGATTAACGGGCTGTAAGACCCCTACTTCAAAAAGTTAAGTAAAACAAATATTTCTAAGTGGGGGATCAACAGCCCGTAAAGGC
>NZ_JBALPC010000056.1:0-799 GCF_036965225.1 Bacillus sp. JJ1474
ATACTATAGCATGTTTAACAAATATTTATTCTTTACTCTTAGCAGGCTCTACATCTTCGATTTTCAGAGTTTTCATTGCTTGAAAAATTTTCTCATGTTCAATCTTGGGATAATCAAATGTAAAGTGAGCAAATTCCTCATTTTCAATTGGAATGAAGAAATGAAACCGCTGAATTGTATCCCTTATTTTCAAATGCTCAATAATCATGTGGGTTGGGTATGGAAACCTTTGTAATTCTACAATTTCTTCAATTGTTATAGCAGAAGTAATTTGATTCATCTCCTCTTCTGTTACAACATCAATGTTCCCAACTTTACTGGAAGTAATTTCCGAATAGATTTCCCAGCCATTTGATAACTTCTCTATATAAACATCCTGTAGCTCCCATGTAAATTTATTGTTCATCCCAATCGGCTGCTCCTCAGCATTTCTACGCTCAGCAGTACGAGGTTGAGTACTTTCGGAAATTACTTTCCAAATAAACCCGCTGCAAATTAGGACGAACAGGCAAGTGGAAATGAGTGCTTTCCATTTGTAACTTCTTTTTGGAGAACGAATAATTGGTTGATTATATAGTGTTTGTAAAAGCCTCTCTCTTAAAGCATTTTTCTCATTGTGTGTTGGTCGAAAATGTTTCAATTGCTTCCATTGGTCATTAGATTGATTGTTCAAATTGTTCACCACCTTCTTTGTCATGCATTTTTTTTAGTAACTTCAATGCCCTAGACAGTGTTTTTCGGACTTTAACCTCAGACCAATTTAGTATTTCCGCCGTTTCAATTGTTGAAAAGCCTTCTA